>JAGHTS010000179.1 GCA_018065225.1 Candidatus Phascolarctobacterium caballi | reverse complement strand
CATAAAATCACCTCCATATACATTATAGCAAAAGAAAAAGTAGGCACTTTTTTAATGTCTACTTTTATCTTACTAGTTCACGCAATGCGTGGAGTTTTTTTGTTTTCATTTCTTTTTCTTATCTTTCTTTTTTGATTTTTTATCCTCATCAGGCAATGGTGTGCTGATTGCCCCGCTATTTACCAAATTTGCCCAATTACGCAATTTGGTAGTCAGTTCACGGGCATAAATACCTGCCCCCCTGCCATCTGCATTATAACAAGTATAAACTTCCGTATCTCCATAATAAATTGTAGCCCTGCTGCCATTTTCCACCACATAAAATCCTGAGGGGTTAATCACACCGCCTGTCTGCCGCTTAATCACCCACATAGACCCTGCCAACATATAACCTCTGTACAAGGGTTTGGTGTTGCCGATACCGATATTGATGTCGTGAGTCCATTTCCCGTCTTGCACGGTAACACTACGCTCATTGTTTTCAATTACATTGGGGGTAACTTTTAATTTTGCAATTTGTGACAAAACCCGCTTAATCCGTTCTTCCGGTTCCGGATGGGAATTAAACAGACCATAATTGGGTGTCTGCTGTTCCGCCTGCAAATCTTCCAACTTGTGGGCAGTAATCAACATGGCATAAGGGTTGAACCCTGCCGCCACCGTATTATTAACCCCCTCTTTGTCCGCACCCCGTTCGTCAGTACGGCTAAAACCGCTCTGCAAGGCAGTCATCCCCACCATTGCCGCCTGCATACCCTCCATACTGCCACTGGCAACGCCAACCAAAATTGCACCCAAACTTGACCACATGTTTTTTTCAATGGAATGTACCGTATGCTTTTTCGCCACGTGCCCAACTTCGTGACCCAGCACTCCTGCCAATTCTGTATCACTTGGCATATAGTCAATCAGCCCCTTAAACACATACACAAATCCTCCGGGACAAGCCAACGCATTAATTTCCTTGCTGTTCAAAACCTTAAAAGAAAACTTTATTTCATCCCTGCCGCAGACCCTTGCCAAACGTTGCCCGATACGGTCAACACGTTTTTGTAATGCCTTATCTGCCACAACACCATATTGTGCTTCCAGTTGTTCGCCTGTTTTGCGTCCAAGTTCAATTTCCTTTTCCAAAGAAATCATCCCTGCAAAAACAGTTGCCGAAAAAAACACTACAGCAACACAGGGAATAATTTTTAACAACAATTTTTTTGCTATTGACAACATATTAAATTTTGTCATTTGATTCTCCTAATTTCTCTGCCCTGCGGGGTGTCTTCTTTTCATAATCTGAAATCTTAAACGGATACCCGACATAATGCAATGTACCATACTCTTTGTCTTCCACTGTCTGCAAAATATTTTGCTCCTGCGTAAGTCGGCTTGCCAACGCTTCCTGCAAATTGCATACAGGGGTGACACAAAAATCTCTGTCGCCAATTTCTGCCAACCATTCCTGTTGTGTTTTAGTAGCAAATTTTTTGCCAATAATTTCTATTAATTCTTTTTCATGTTCAAAATCAAACTGACGGGACAACAACTCCGGCAATTCCAACAAATTGCAAAGTTCCTGCCAAAACTTCGGCTCCAAAGTGCCTACGGTCAAGTACCGCCCGTCTTTGCATCTGTATACATTATAGTAATGCGTAAACCTGCTGAAAGGTTGCTCATGTTTTTCCTTGCAACCATAATGTGCCGCAATTTGTGTCACTTCCAAGTTCATAGCAGTTGCATACAAACTTACATCAATATATTTTCCGCCCCCATTACGCTCACGGTTTAACAAAGCCATACAAATTGCCGCAAAAGCATTTGTTCCTGCCCCCAACGCACTCATCTGAATTTCCGGCACCGCCACCGACTGACCGCCGTCCGTACAAGTCAACGCCGCCATACCCACCACATTCATATCATGTGCCGGCTTATGAGATTTTTGCCCAAACCCCGTAATTGACACATAAACCAAATTAGGATTAATCGCTTTCACACTGTCATAATCCAAACCATAAAGTTTCAAATAACCGGGACGGAAACCTTCCAAAAACACATCCGCATGCTGCAATAATTTTTTTAACTTTGTCACACCTTCCGCAGTTTTAATATCTATCGTCACATCCCGCTTGTTACGGTTCAACATCATATGCCAATAACTCATATTCTCCGCCTTCTGCGGACGGAAACGGCGTGGTTCATCACCTTTGGGATTTTCAACCTTTATCACCTCTGCCCCAAAATCACCCAGCATCATACCGCAATACTGACCCGGCAACCATTTGCTGAAATCTATAACTTTAATACCCTTTAGCATCTTTATACCTTTCTTACTCATTTATGTTATAATCATTATACATTATTTTGAGGTGACCATGAAACATTTTTTCATAACTGTAATTTTAATTGCAAGTTTTATTAGTTGCGGCAATGCACAGCCATTAAAAGTCGTCAGCAGTTTATCCGCAAAAACTACAGAAATTATTATTGAAGGTTTTACCCAAGAAACCAAAATACCTGCGGAAGTTTCTTACCTGCCTTCCGGCACATTTGATGAACGCTTAAATTATATTTACAAAGAAAATATTGATTGCATTATAGGCGCTACTGCCGAAGAATTTTATTTGGCAAACCGCCTGAAAATGCTGATACCCTATCTTGCCGCCGAAAGTTATAAAATTCCGTCCAAGTTTCGTACACCACATGGTGCATGGACAAATCTTTGGCTGCAACAAATTGCTATATTAAGCAACGCAGATTCACTGCGTGACTTGGGGCTGTATGCTCCCGATACATTGACAGAGTTGCTTAACCCAAAACTTTATAACGAAATCACTTTGCCCGATTACCAAACAGGTGGTGCAAGTTATGCTTTTATCACCAGCATTTGGCAACTGAAAGGTGAAGATACCGCTTTGCATTTTGCCCATGAATTTAACAAGCAAAAAATCTTTTTGACCGAATCAGTTAACGACGCCATTACTGATGTGTTAAATGGTCAACGCACTATTGCCATTGTACCTTTGCGTGCCGCATTAAATGCAGAAAACCAATATCCCAATTTATATGCCACAATACTTCAAGATGCCAACCGCAACCTTTTAAGCGGCGTAGGGATTTTACGTGGCACAAAAAATTTAGATTATGCCAAAAAATTTATTGATTATCTAATCAGCGATAAATGTATCGAGTTTTGCAATAATAACGGGCTACCCTATTTATGGCACGTCAAACAATTTTCTGCGGAACAAAAAATTAAAACTGCCATTGACGACCTGCATTGGAGCACCTTAAATAAAAACGAAATTATCCGCCAATGGAAACAAGCATAAATTTATATACATTCTACTTCTGACTCCACAAAAATACTTTGCTTGCTAAAACACTTCAACCAAAATTCATTTGGAACATCAAATCCCATTTTAAATATCAATCACTTTAACAAAAAGGTGGCTGGAAAATTCCCCGCCACCTTTTTGTTATGCCCATAACCACTTATCGCCTTAATTATCTTTTATCTCTACATCAATTGGCTCATCCTCAACTTTATGTGACGGATCCATATCCAAAAGTACCTGAATAATCTCCGCTTCTATTTTCTCATTCATTCTATCAATCTTCTTCCAATAGAAAAAGAAACCGTCTATTAACATCCAAATACCGCAACCGCCAACCATTATAAACATAAAAAATGCCATCCAGTAATTCGCAGTATAAATTCTGTGGACTCCCACCGTGCCAAAGAAAAACCACAACAAGTAACCAAAAATTTTGGACTTCTTGCGTTTTTCAAATTCGCTTTGCAATACCGCCAACTGGTGCTCGTTTAATTTGTCCTTTAATTCCATATTTGTGAACTTGTTTTTTGTTTCTTCT
Organism: Candidatus Phascolarctobacterium caballi; assembly: GCA_018065225.1. Lineage (GTDB taxonomy): Bacteria > Bacillota > Negativicutes > Acidaminococcales > Acidaminococcaceae > Phascolarctobacterium_B > Phascolarctobacterium_B caballi. The sequence continues at coordinate 10,673 of JAGHTS010000179.1, read as the reverse complement.
TTCAATTCCACTTTATTCTCCTTACATACACAATCTTAAACTTGGTTGTGCATTCAAACTTAAAGAACTGGTTATGCCCGCCTGATACATAAAATATCCACGGCAGGCAATCATTACCGCATTGTCCGTACACAAAATTGGTGTTGGGTGTACCAAACTGCACCCAATGTTATCCATTGATGCCGCCAATGTCTGCTGCAATGTTTTGTTGGCGGAAACCCCGCCTGCCAAAACAATCTGCCGAAGTCCCGTACGCTTCATAGCATAAATTGCCCGTTGGCACAAAGCATCCACCACTGCAAATTGAAAAGATGCCGCCACATCGGCAAAATTAACTTGTCTGCCTGCCTGTTGTTCGTTGTGCAAATAGTTTAGGACAGCAGACTTCAAACCGCTAAAACTAAACTCATAGGGGTTGTCCAGTTTGGCAGTTGGAAATTCAATGGCATGGGGGTTTCCCGTCAATGCCAACTTTTCAATTTCGGGTCCCCCGGGATAGGGCAAGCCCATTACCCTGGCAATTTTGTCAAAGGCCTCCCCTGCCGCATCATCACGGCTTTGCCCCAACAAAAGAAATTCATTATATCCGTTGACTTGCACAAGTGCGGTATGTCCGCCGCTGACCACTAATGCCATAAAAGGCGGCTTTAAATCACCATCCGCAAGAAAATTGGCAAAGATATGCCCTTCCAAATGATTGACTGCTATCAAAGGTTTGTCAGTTGCCCAAGCCAAAGATTTTGCCGCACTGACCCCCACCAGCAATGCTCCGACCAACCCTGGTCCATAGGTTACTGCCACCGCATCAATATCTTCCAACTTTACATTTGCCTTTGCCAATGCTTCATCAATGACCGGCATAATGTTTTCAATATGCTTTCTGCTGGCAATTTCCGGAACAACACCACCAAATTTTTGATGAACAGGAATTTGGCTGGAAATAATGTTGCTTAAAACTTCCCTGCCATTTTTAACTACTGCCGCCGCAGTTTCATCACAACTTGATTCAATTCCTAAAATCAATGCGTCTTTCATCTTACGAAATTTTTTTATCCCTGTATAACCACATAATCAAAGCATCCGAACCGTCTTCATAATAATGTGGACGAATGCCTGCGTCTTTAAAGCCGGCACGCAGATATACCTTGTGTGCCGCTTCATTATCACTCCGCATTTCCAAAGTAATACTGTCTGCACCCAAATCCCAGCCATTATTAACCAAGGTTTGAACTAAATAATTTCCTAATCCCTTATTTCTGAATTTTGTTGCCACTGCAACTCTGTTAATTTGTGCCTCGCCTTTCACCAGCCAAAATCCCGCGTAAGCAACAACCTGTTGGTCACATTCCAAAACCCAATAATGGGCAAGATTGTTGAAAATTTCCTTTTCAATCATTGCATGACTCCATGCGTCATTAAAACATTCCGATTCAATTTGCACAAAAGCAGATATGTCTTTTGCCTCCGCTTTGCGAATTACCGGTTTCTCTGTTCCCACAATTCTTCCGCCTCCGATTTTCTAATATAATATGGCTCCAAACCAAAAATGCGTTTATCTGTTTCACTATTAAAATCACGCAACGCCAAAGCACAAATTGATTTTGCCTTTGGCATCAACAGGTTTTCCGGCGCTTTTTTAATATTGCCCGGGAAATTATTGATTTTACCACATTCACCCATTAACAGACATTCATTGTCGCCAACCCTACCGAAAAGTTGCTCTACATTAACCACCATGGTCGGCTCCACACAAACAAATTTATTGCCACGCCACTTGTAAAGCGCCTGATAATAATTTCCTTTTTGAGCATCAATCACCGGACTTAACAAAATATTTTCAAAGCGGCAATTGTACGCCAACGCCGCCAGCGTATCCACCCCGTGCAAATATGTGTGACGGGCATAAGCAAATGCCTCCGCTGTCGCCAAACCAATCCGCAATCCTGTAAAAGACCCGGGGCCCATACTTACCGCCACCAAATCAATATCTTTTTTGGCAACCTCAGCCCTATTAAGCAAATTATCCAATTCAGGCAACAACCGTTGCGAATGGGTAGTACCTGCATCTGCGGTATATTCTGCTATTATTTCTGCATCGTGTGCCAATGCCACACTGCACACTTTTGTTGCAGTATCAATTCCCAGTATATACATTTTTTAATGTTTCTATCACCTCAGAATAATGTTGCCCCTTGGCAACCAATTCTGCACTCCTTCCTTCCCCGTCCCTGCGTATACTGATTTGCAAATATTCAGACGGCAATCGTTCCACAAATTGTTCCGCCCATTCAATAATCGTTATCCCCGTTCCCCCACAATATTCATCAAAACCAATATCGTCCAATTCTTCTTCACTTTGCAGACGATAAAAATCAAAATGACGGATATTTGTATCACCATCATAAATGTTCATAATCGTAAAAGTCGGACTGGTAATTGCCATTGCATCCACACCTCGGGCTGTTGCCAATCCCTTACACAATAAAGTTTTACCTGCTCCCAAATCTCCTGTCAGACAAACAACATCACCGCTCTGCAACAACTGCCCTATCAAATGACCAAATTTTTCAGTTGCTTGCGGGTTTTTTAAGTAAACTTTCATTTCTTACTAAAGGTTCCTCAATATCCAACACACCACAATACATAACTTTTTTCTCGCCCTCAATCAAAATCTGTACTGCCTTGATGTCAGGCAACTCTGTCAAACTATTGACAATAGAACCAATAAACATGGTGGCTTCATAACTTCCCATTGTCCGCTTATTAACTTCCTTGCTGAAATTGACATAAGCAATTCCGTCTTTAACTTCCATACCCAAAAGTTTTGTGCCGGTAGGCAAATAATCGTCATAAGCCAAATCAGAAATCGGTTTTACATTTATCAGATGATAAATGACATTTTCCGCCAAAGATTTGTCATTGTTTTTCATTTGAATTTTTTCCGCCACCAATGTTTCCGAACCGTCAGCAGGCATCCTATAAACTGTAAATTCTATCTCTTTGGGGGCAAACAAACTGCACCCTGCAAGCAGCATCGCCATTACAAATATTACAACAACTTTTATTCCCCATAAAAATGTTTTTTGATTTTTCATTTTCATTTTCCTCCTGCTTGCTTATTTAAAATAATCTTGAATTCCTTTAGCAACCAATCCCATGGCTTTGTCTTGGAACCAATTACCAGAAATAGTTTTTTCTTCTTTACTGTTTGTAATAAACCCTAATTCCATCAATACTGCCGGCATAGAACAACGCTTTGTCACATAGAAATTTGCTTCCCTCACACCCATATCCGTCAAACCAAAATTGCTTGTCAGTTGTTTGTGAATACATCCTGCTAATTTTGTGTCATAACCTGTTTTGGGATAATAATAAGTGCTGATACCGCTTGCTTTTTTATTTACGCTGGCATTGATATGCAAACTGATAAATAAATCAGAACCACGCTGTTCTGCAATATCCACCCTTGCCTGCAATTCCACCTCATCATCTGCATAAGGTTGCGATACATCTGTATCCGTATTTCGGGTCAAATACACTATTGCACCCATTTTCTCCAAATCAGATTTTAATTTTTTTGCCATAGACAAAGTAATAGTTTTTTCGTATGTACCTTTATTGCTTACAGCACCGGGATCACTGCCGCCATGTCCCGGGTCAATGGTTATAATCTTACCTTTTATACCGCCCTTAGTATGATATTCTCCCTTTTTAGTTTCTTTCTTTGTTTCTGATTTAACAACAGGAGTTGATTTCTTTTCTTGCTTTCCTGCGGAAACCACTTGAATGGGCGGAATTTTTTCTGTTACCTTGGCAACTGTTTTATTAACCGTTTCTGTTGCCTTTGTCTTCACAGAATCAGGCAATTTTGTTTTTTCAACTGCCTTATTAACAACTTTTGCAACTTCTGTACCGACAGATTGTTTTACATCACCTGTTTTTTGAGAATTGTCTTTTTTAATTACACTGCCAATCCCACTGCTTATCTTGCTAAGAATATCTGCTACTGCTTCTTTGCCCCGTTGAGTTGCCTTTGCCTGTGCATCCGATTTATTGGTCGGGCTGCTGCCTACAACCACTTTATTCGTTTCCTGTGCCGATGGGGCTTGTGCAGGAGTACTGACAGTAACTTTCTGTGCCAGTTGTTGTGGTGCTATTGCCCGTACAGGTTGGGAACCGACTACTGGGGTTGACGATTTGCTTGTAGGAACACTTGCCCTTCGTATTTCGGGAATTTGAGCAATCTTATTGGAACTGTTACTGACAACAGGTGTTGACGCCACAACCGTTGTTTCTTCCGGTGCTGCAACTGGAGGCGGCCGTTTTACAGGTGATGGCAAATTGCCCACTGTAACTTTTGGCGCAACATTTTTGGTTTGCACTGTTGCAGGCAATTTGTTTAAAACATCTATTACAATTCTGCTTGGACGTTTTGTCACAGGGTCTTGTTTCAAAGTAAAAGTTTTTAAATTTTCTTTTGCCACAGGACGGTTAAAGGGCACACGCAAAATGGTTTTGGTTCCCGCCGCCTGTATATACATTTCATCTGCAAAATCACTTTTAATTTTTTCGCTTCGTTCTTCACCTTCAAAAGGTGTCTGCACGGTTACTGTTAAATTATTATTTTCAATGTTCAAATCAAAATCTGCCGGCTCCGTCAAATCAAAAACAAAGCGTAAATTGCGACTGCCATCTACGCCCCACTTAACCTCTGACACACTGGCAAAAACACTATTCGTACAAAATATAAAGAACAATAACAAAAGAAACTTTTTCATCCTATCTCCTTATTATTGTACCCTGCAAACCGCCCTGTTAGTGAACATGTCTTCTGTATCATTTTCAAAAACTTCCTGCCAAGCATTGGGTATATTCATGGCAATTTCCCCTGCTGCCAATCCGGGATTACCGGCAGTTGCCATAGTGCCTGCCAACCCATGTAAATATGCCCCGCAAATTGCTGCTGTTTCTGTATCTAATCCTTGAGCAATCAAACCTGCAATTACTCCTGTCAACACATCACCACTGCCACCAGTTGCCATAGAACTGCTACCGCTATTAACCAAATAACCTGCTCCATTTGGCATTGCCACAATAGTAGGTGCCCCTTTCAAAAGCAAAACCACACTCCATTTTTTTGCATATTTAATTGCTAATTCTAAACGGTTAGCATTTATTTCTTTGACACTCAAACCTGTCAAACGTGAAAATTCTCCTGCGTGTGGTGTTAATACTTTGGAGGTTTTGTTGTTAAGCAAACAATCAATATGTCCTGCCAATGCTGTCAAAGCATCGGCATCAATAACCATAGGTACAGTTGCAGTTTTAATAACTTCCCTTACTTGATTCATTGTGTTTTCACTTGTTCCCAATCCCGGTCCTATTGCTAACACACTGCTATCAAAATCTGTAATCTGTTTAACTGCACTTTCTGCCAAACCGCCATTCTCCATTTCATCCAATGGTCGTACCATTTCTTCGTCCAGTTTCATTGCCAAAATCTGACTGGATGATGCAGGAGTTAAAAGTGTTACCAATCCTGCTCCGCTCTTAACTGCCCCTTTGGTACACAAAGCAGCTGCACCTACATAACCTGTTGAACCTGCCACGACCGTTACCCTGCCGTTATCACCTTTATGCGCATCATTCGCCCTAACCGGCAACAAATCACTCAACATCTTTTTATCTGCCAAATAGTAACTGCTCTTGTCCATAGCCAACAGTTTTGGCGGGAATCCAATATCAGCAACCAATAACTCGCCCACATATTCCCGTGCAGGATACAATAACATCCCCACTTTAACCCGTGCCAAAGTCACTGTCACATCTGCCTTTACGGCATGTTCCGCAACATATCCATTATCAGCATTAATCCCTGTTGGTACATCCACGCTTAAAACAGTACAAGTTGCATTATTAATAATGTCACACACCTCTATATAATCTCCAGCCAATTCCCCATCAAGTCCAGTACCCAACAAAGCATCTATTATCAAATCTGCCTGTGCCATACTCATTTTGCAATAATCTAAATCCGCCTGAGTATTCATAGTGATAATTTCTACTCCGCTGTCTGCCAGCATCCCATATTCAGTCAACGCTTCATTTTTGCTTAATCCCATACCAAAGCATTTGACTTTTTTCCCATAATTCAATAACCAACGGGCAGCACAAAAACCGTCGCCGCCATTATTCCCTTTACCACAAAGCACAACTACTTTTTCTTTGTCTTCCAATAATTCTGCCGCCACATCCGCGATTGCCTTGCCCGCATGTTCCATCGGGATAATTTCCGGCACGCCGCTATCCCCCATATTCTTGTCTATATTTTGCATTGACCTCACATCTGTAAGTTTCATTTCTCCACCTCCATTACAACAAACGCTGCTGCATATCCTTGCTCATGAGTCAAACTCAAATGCCAATTTACAACTCCAAGTTGTTCCGCTAATTTTTGAAAATAACCAAACAACCGTATTGACGGTTTTCCCAATTTATCTGTAACGACCTCTATTTCTTGCAACTTCCCACCACGCAAGCCTGTACCAATGCTTTCAGCACCGCTTCCTTTGCCGCAAACCGTCCTGCCAAAGAAGCGTATTTGTGGGCTAACCTTTTCTCGCAATACTCCTGCTCCTGCACGGTAAACACCCGTTCAAGAAACCCTTTTTTTGCCACTGCCTTTTCCATACGCTCAATGGCGCATAAATCACATCCAATACCGCCAATCATTTTATCTTTCCCACCAATGCCAAACCTCTGGCATATTTACTGCGTGCTTCTTCCTGTAACGGAACTATTTTTTGCAATTCCACACGCAATTTCTGTAAATCTTCTGTTGTTCCTTTTTTTATTTCAAACTCTACTTCATCTATAGGGTCTGTTTTGCCATTGGCAGCCACAATTCTGCCCTTATCTATTGCCATTTCAAATAAAGCATTATTATATTTTAACAGCAAAATTTTTCGTGTAACTTCTGTGGCAAAAATTTTTTTCACATTAGCATAACATGGTTTTTCATCATTCTGTTTAACATTAATTTCTTCACGCTCTGCCAAACCGCCATTGTTTTTTAAAGTACGCTTGGTTGTAGATTCATACTCTTTATGTCCGTCAGCAAATTCTGTAATCCGTACCCGATATACCTCCCCTTTGGTATGTAAAGCAAAATCATCTGTGTCATAATAATTGCTTGTCAACAACAATACTTGTTCTGAATTTGGCACTATCCCTCTAATAAACAACTCACTATTTAATAATTTTTGTAAATTTTCTTCCGTTAAAACAACTTTTAATTCTATCTCCATTGTAAAGCAAAACACTCTCCCATTTTATAAATAATTATACCATATATATATCAGTTTGACATCCTATTAGAAATCTTATAAAATTCTTATAAAATTTTTTGAAAGAGGTGATAACAATGTTGTTCCCATTTGAAAAAAATTTCCCAAAAGTCAGCCCAAAAGCGTATTGCTTTAATACTGCAACTTTGATGGGGAAAGTAGAAATTGACGATTATGCCAGTGTGTGGCCCAATGTTTCCATCCGCGGTGATGTTAACTCTATCCGTGTTGGCAAATACTCCAATATCCAGGATAATAGTGTATTGCACGTGGCAGATGATTTTCCTTGTATTGTAGGTGATTACGTTACTGTCGGGCATTGTGCTTTATTGCACGCCTGCACTGTGGAAGACCATGTTTTAATCGGTATGCACAGCACAGTATTAGACGGTGCTGTTATCGGTCGCGGTTCCATTGTTGCCGCAGGTGCTGTTGTTACTAAAAATACAGTTGTACCGCCTTTTTCCTTAGTAGCAGGTGTCCCTGCCAAAATTATTAAAAAATTAGATGAAAGCAATCTGGAAAATATCCACAATCAAGCAGTAAAATATAAATATTTGTGGGCAACCCGTTATGGTATTCTTGACCCAAAATTAGATGACGGGGTGGAGTATACCGGCGGAAAAATTGTTTGATAAATTGAGGTAAAAATGGAAAGAAAAATTATTCAGGTGGAGGAAAAGCCGCCACTCTTAATGAATATCCCTTTAAGTCTGCAACATCTGTTTGCCATGTTCGGCTCAACAGTTTTAGTACCGTTTCTCTTTAAAGTTGACCCCACCATTTGTTTGTTTATGAATGGTATCGGTACATTGTTGTACATTTTTCTGACCAAAGGAAAAATACCTTCCTATTTGGGGTCGTCATTTGCTTTTATTAGTCCCGTGTTACTTATTATCAGCCAGTATGGTTATGATGCCGCACAATCAGGGTTCATTGTTTTCGGACTGCTATTCATATTATTCAGCATCATTATCCATTATGTCGGTACACGCTGGATTGATATTATTTTCCCACCAGCCGCCATGGGTGCCATCGTTGCCATTATCGGGTTGGAATTAGCTCCAGTTGCTGCAGGTATGGCAGGTTTGACCGGCGAGTTTAATTTTAATAATGTTATGGTTTCTTTATTCACATTGGCAGTGGGAGTGATTGGCTCGGTTGCTTTCAAAGGATTTTTAAGCATTATCCCTATTTTGGTAGGTGTAGTTTGCGGTTATATTTTTGCGGCAGTTTTAGGCATTGTTGATTTTGCCAGCGTAGCCGCCGCACCTTGGTTGCAACTGCCGCAATTTTATGCCCCAACTTTCAATATTAATGCCATTATGATTATTGCTCCTGCCGCCTTAGTGGTTTTGGCAGAGCATATCGGGCATTTGGCTGTAACAGGAAATATCGTCAATCGTGATTTGTTAAAAGAGCCGGGATTGGCACGTTCCTTGTTCGCAGACGGATTAAGCAATGTCATCTCCGGGTTTGCCGGTGCCACGCCAAATACCACTTATGGTGAAAATATCGGTGTAATGGCTATTACCAGAGTGTACAGCACATGGGTTATTGGTGGTGCTGCCTGCTTTGCCATTTTATTAAGTTTTGTCGGTAAATTGGCGGCACTTATCCGTTCCATCCCTGTCCCGGTTATGGGTGGAATTTGTATTTTGCTGTTTGGTGTTATTGCGGCCAGTGGTTTTCGCATTTTGGTTGACAGTCATGTGGATTACAGTAAATCAAGTAATTTGATTATGACAGCAGTAATTATGACTGTAGGTTTGTCCGGTGCCAAAATTGCGTTCGGTGCATTTTCTGTACAAGGTATGGTTTTGGCAACTTTAGTCGCAATTATTATGGGGCTATTATTCAGAATATTCAGAATTAATACGTAAACTGATAAATTTGATCATTTTGCTTAATATGTATTAAAAAATCCTCCGTAATTACGGAGGATTTTTTATTGGCAATTTTTACAAATGCCATAAAAATAAAAATCTGAATTTTGAATTTTCACACCGCTTTGCTTTGTGACTGCCTGTGTTAATTTTTCTGTTGGCAAATCAAAAATATCATAGACCCTGCCACAACATGTACATTGCACATGATAATGTTCATCCATACGGGCATCGTAACGGGAACTTGTTTCGCCTGTATTTAACATCCGCACAGCTCCAATTTTTACTAATATGCCCATTGCTTTATATATCGTGGCAAAACTCATATAAGGATTGTTCCTCTGCAATTTTTTAAACAAAGCTTCTGCTGTGGGGTGGCTGTCAGTTCCTGCCAACTCCTCATATATCGCCAAACGCTGAGGTGTTACCTTATAACCATTATCCCGTAATTTTTTGCATAATTCCTGTCTGCTTAAACAAGTCATAGCAATCCCATTCAATCTTATCTCATTAATTTGGCTGGCTGTTAAGTTCCCTTTGGTATTCCGTAAACAATTCCGGTGCCCTGTTACTAAATACTTCCGCATTTTGCACTTCACCTACAAATAATAAATGCGTACCCATATCAATAGCACTGATAACTTTGGCACTTAACATGCCACAAACCTGTTCTTTAAGATAAGGGCAACCATTGCTGTCTGAAGGACATTCAAACCCACCAAATTTATCTGCATTACGACCACTCTGAAACCCGAAACGGGCAATAGTTTCAATTTGCACACTTCTGTCAAAAACAGATAAGGAAAACACCCCTGATTTTTGTATCATTTCAGTTGTTAAATTGGTTTTTAACACGGAAATTGCCACCCGTGCCGGTTGAAAAGTGACATGCATACAACTGTCAATAACACAGGCATTGCGTTTATTTCCATCACAAGTCCCCAACATATAAACCCCACTGGCAATTTTGTTAAATAAAAAATTCTGCATTATTCCTCCTTAAACAAATCCGCTAATTGTTTTTTACTGCACAAACCGCGGGTAATATTAATTTGCCTGCCATTTTTGAAGGCAATAAGTGTCGGCACCACTTCAATTTTGTATTCATTTGCCAATTCCTGCTGTTGGTCAATATCACATTTGCCCACCACAATCTTACCTGCGTTTTCATTGGCAAACTCTTCCAAAGTCGGAGCCAACATTTTACACGGCCCGCACCATGTAGCAAAAAAATCTACCAGTACCGGCAATTTTGATTCCAGTACTTCCTGCTTAAAGTTTTCTTTGGTAATTACAATCTCCATATTTTCACCTCCCTGTGCAAAGCCCGACATAGATACGCTTAATAAAAGCATCAGACATAAAATATATTTTTTCATAATTACTTTTCCTTATAATACAATAAACAATGACACAATCCTTCATAATCAGGGTCTGCACA
>JAGHTS010000212.1 GCA_018065225.1 Candidatus Phascolarctobacterium caballi | reverse complement strand
TGTTTACACATAATTCTTGACAAGACCTTTTTGCAATACAAAAGCCACCCTTTAAAGGGTGGCTTTTGTGTTTATTTTTAACAATATCAATTAAAATCCCCAATTGACGTTTAACCGCCAGTTGTTGTCCCTTGTTGTCTTGCCTTTGCTGTACCTGTACAAAAGTTCAAACAACAGGTTTTGGTATGCCGCTGTCAGTGCCGCCTTGATGTAATACTGTCCGCTGTCCACCATGTCAAACCCGATTATGTCATAGGCTCCGCCATAGCTGAACTTTTGGGTGCTGTCCCTGTCCCCTAAGTTCCACTCATAGCCGCCTTCCAATATTGAGCCGAAGTCCCATCCTTCCGATGTTTTTAGGTGGCTGCGTAATGCCAGCCCTACTGGTACTGTGAACAGGTTGGCGTTGTCTACGTCAAATCTTCCTCCCAAACTGTTGGTGAAATCTTTGTTCTGTAACCTGCTGTATCTTGCCCCTAAATATGGTACTAATTTTGATGCTTTGCTTAACCGCAGTTCCGCCTCTATTTTTGTGCCTGCGCTGTATACGTCTACTTTGGGTCTTGCGGTAATTTCATTGCCTGCTATGTCCGTGGTTATGTCGTTGTCTGTATGGGTGTAACTTATGTCACTTACTATATCTATATTTCCTATGTCCTGTCTGTGGTATACGCTTACGCCATAGTAATCTGCATCGTTTCTTATATTGCCTGTTTTTTGGCTTGATTCTGTATTGCCGTCTGCATAGGTCAGTGCTACGCCTCCAAATCCTTTGTTACTGCTCCATAGGTCGGCTCCTGCTGTTGTGCCGTTGTATTGTACGGTGCTGTCCTGTTCCAAGCTGCCTGTTTTCATTCCTTCTATTTTTTCTTTGCTGTGGACTATGCTTGCCCATGCTTGTTTGTCATATTCGGCCAGTTCCCGCCGTACAGGCATTATTCCGCTTTGTTTGCCAAGTTCTACTACATCACATTTGCAAATATCTTTATCTGTACATACGTCACGGAGTTTAACTATATCGTTTTTACTGCTCAATTTGGGACGGTTGATTACATCCACGCTGTTATATATGCTGTTGGTTATGTGGTTGGTAACGCTGACTGCGGCGTGCTGGGTGCCTGCCAAGATATTGGCGCTTGCCATTGTGTTGACGGCATTGGTTGCCATTTTTGTATCGTCACCAAATGTTTCGCTTACATTGTCTATAAACCCCTGCAATTTGCCGTCGGCTGCTTCGGCAATATTAGACATATCGGAGTCAGCAAGAAAATCAGAAGTTGGTACTTCGGGTTCTAATATTATCAAATCGTCCAGCATTTCCAAAATTATATCATTAGTATCGCTATCACTATTTTTACTTTCACCGTTTTCACGGTATACCTTGGCTGTACCTTCCAACACACTGTCATTATCCACATAAACATCTGAGTTATTAGTGTCTGCCGAATCGATCAATGTAATAATATCGCCTTTTTTTAGGGAAATACTGTCTGA
>JAGHTS010000151.1 GCA_018065225.1 Candidatus Phascolarctobacterium caballi | reverse complement strand
TCTTCTTAACTTTCGTTTTGGCAACATTGAAAACTGCTAAATGCAGAGATTTATCAAACAGACCAGCAGTTCCTCTGGTCGCCTAATTAGAATTTGTGGAGGAAAACATGCTTACTATTAAACGTGCAAAAATGGAAGATGCAGAAGAAATTACTAAAATAAAGACAGTTGCATTTAATAAAGAAATCAATACATATTTAGGAAGAGATGGTGGTCCTCCAGGGTACAATAAAGTGGAATCAGAATTAGAAATTATTGATAAATTCTTGGCATACAAAATATTGCTTGATGGTTACATAATTGGGGGCTTTTTTCTTTATTTTGAAGGTGAGGATATTCTTCATTTTGAGGATTTTGTTATTAATCCTGAATATCAGGGAAAAGGATATGGATATAAAGTACTTTGCATGGTGCAAGAATTATATCCTCAAATTAAGGAATGGAAATTGTCCACACCAATTTTTAGTGTTGGTAATCAACATCTATATGAAAAATTTGGATATGTAGAAACTGGTCGTAATAGTGATGAGATTTTTTATAGCAAAAAGATTTTCCAGTAATATAAATTCCAACACGTAGACCATGGGTATTAAAGCACAAATCCCGGTTTGTAGGGGAGTTCTGATACTCCCCTATAAAAATGGCTATTTATCAACTGTTTGTTGTGACATAGCCTTTTAATTTTACAGGTATTACAGGTAGAAAGGAATTTAGATTAGCATGGACGGTGCATTTTACAGTTAACGTTATTTTGGATGGTTTGTCCTATTTAAGTAGGATTGATAGTGGTTTTGTTGAAAAAGTAAGTTTGGCGTATTTTTTAATTTCAATTATTCCATGGATTTCACTTGTAGTAAGAAGATGGCGAGACGCGGGGCATCATTGGGCTTGGTTGTTACTATGGTTTACCGGGGTAGGAGCATTGGTTCAATTTATTATGTGCGTTAGGTCTGAGTCTGTACCTCATCCTGAAAAAATGCAAAGTAATATTTCTGAAGTTAACAGAAATCCAAAGGATAATTCTGATGAAACAAAACCAAAAAAGAAGCTGCCTATCAAAGGCATTGTGAAAAAACTAGGAACAAAAATCTCGTTGTTTATATCAAATATCCCGTATGTAAAATATGTGGCCATTGGTGTGGTTGTTCTAATTGTTGTTTGCATTGTTTGCATATTTTTGGTGGTATCAGAAAAAAGCATAAAAAATCAGATGGTACAAATTCCAGGAAAGAACATCAAGATGCTTAAAACGGAAGTTACCCAGCAGCAGTACAAGGATATCATGGGAGAAAACCCTAGTTATTTTAAAGGAGACAACAATCCTGTGGAACAAGTCAGCTGGTATGATGCAATATATTTCTGCAATAAGTTAAGTGAAAAATATGGTTTAAATCCTGTGTATGCAGTTGATGGTAACACGGATGTAACAGCATGGAATTATTCACCTCATAAAGGAAGTCAGCTTTATAAAAAAGTTACAAAAAAAGATTCAGCAAACGGATTCCGCCTGCCTACAGAAAAAGAATGGGTATATGCTGCAAGCGGCGGACAGAATAACACATATTCAGGAAGCAACAATCTTGGTGAAGTTGGATGGTATAACTATAACAGCGGGGATGAAACTCATCAGGTGGCGCAGAAAAAGCCAAACGGTTACGGACTTTATGACATGAGTGGAAATGTTTGGGAGTGGTGCTGGGATGCAGACTACAGCGACTACAGCTGGTTCCGTGGCGGCAGCTATGACTGCTACGACTACTTCTGCGAGGTGGACGGCAGGGGCAACGACTACGCTTACAACCAGGACCACGACATTGGCTTCCGCATTGTCTGTTCCTCGCCTCAAAATGCAAAACCTAAAACAGACATAAGAAGCCAGATGGTGCAAATTCCTGGGATGGAATTCAAGATGCTTAAAACGGAAGTGACCCAGCAACAGTACATGGCAATCATGGGAGAAAACCCAAGTTTTTTTCAACCGGGTAGTGAAGACTATGAAAAATGGACTGGGGGAAAGGATTATGAAATCACACAGGGGGAAAATCCAGATGAATTACCTGTAGACACTGTCAGTTGGTATGATGCAATCTATTTCTGCAATAAGTTAAGTACAACATATGGTTATACCCCTGTATATTCAGTAAACGGAAATACAGATGTAAGCAAGTGGAATTACACACCACATAATGGTGATTCAATTCGTGGAAAAATAAATCAAGATACAAAAGCAAACGGATTCCGCCTGCCTACAGAAAAAGAATGGGAATATGCAGCAAGGGGTGGACAGGATTACACATATTCAGGAAGCAGCAATTTTGGTGAAGTTGGATGGTGTGATGAAAATAGTGGAGGAATCACTCACCAGGTGGCACAGAAGAAGTCAAACGGATACGGGCTCTATGACATGAGCGGTAACGTGTATGAATGGTGCTGGGATGCGGACTACAGCGACGGCCGCTGTTTCAGTGGTGGTGATTATAACTACAACGACGACTACTGCCTGATGGGCTACGACGACGCTAGCGACCAGTACAGCGGCCTGGGCTTCCGCATTGTCTGTTCCTCTTCTAATTAGCAGGCAATCGTAGTTCACAGCAGTACGGCACATGTAGGCGTTAAGCCGAAATGGGCAGTGCTGCTGTAGGTCGAAAAAAAATCATGTATGAGGTAAGTGATATGGATAAAGATATTTATGTGTACAAAGAACTTAAAGAGAAATTATGTGGCTTTGAGTTAAATGAAGATAACTGGCAGGATAAATTCGGAACAGAACATCCGTTTTTGTATTGCAAAACTTCCAGAAAAAATATTGATGTTTACATTTTACCTTTGAGGTCATATTCCAACCGAATTGAAATCGGTTTTACAGTTGACATTGGCGGTGAGATTAAGAAAGAAGAAATCAAAAAAGCCGTTGAATTTTTCAAAACAAAACCCGGCATAGATTTAATAGGTATGAATCCAGAAGGCGGAAAAATCACAAGTGTCTTCATGCAATATCCAGAACCCTTTGATTTGGAAATTGTGGTAAAAGTGTTCAGAGAATTAAAAAATGATATACAGTTGAAAGAAATTTTTCCTAAAAGATAAGTATGCTTTATAAATATTTGCTTCTCGATGTTTCATAGTCGGGAAGCAATTAAAAACATCCTAAAATAAAAAAAGGGTGGTCTGTCCCCGTTTGCAATGATTTGAAAATAAATTACTGAATCCATTCCAAAAAGTGCATGTTTTTATTTTTTTTCGATTATATAAATAGTGGCATCTGAAACATTTCAGGTGAATTTATTTTTCGGAGGAAAACATGGGACCGTTTTCAAAGCCATGGAGCGAACTGACAATCGCCGACAACTTCATTTTCTGCA
>JAGHTS010000114.1 GCA_018065225.1 Candidatus Phascolarctobacterium caballi | reverse complement strand
CACTTTTCACTTTGAAAAGCTATTTGATTTTGAATTTTGAAAGGCGGGAGTACAAAAGAAAAGTGAAAATGTAACGCCGTTTTTGAAATACAGGGGATTTTATATATAAAATCAGTTAAATCTCACAAAAACTACATTCTTGAATAAGAAGTGCCATATTATTTTCAATATGTTATAATATTAAATTAAAGTGGGGTTTTGTTGTCATGAATTTGCTGGCGATATTGGCGGGCGGTGTGGGAGCCCGGATGGGGTGGGTCATACCAAAACAATTTTATAGTTTTGCAGGACGTACGGTGTTGGAACATTCTGTACAGATTTTTGAAAATCATCCGCAAGTTGACAAGATTGTAATTGTGATGAACAGCGATTATGTGGATGATGCAAAAACTATTATCAAACGGAATAACTGGCCCAAGGTTGCAGGTGTAATTATTGGCGGCAGTAACCGTTATGACAGCAGTGCGGCGGCGATTGATTATTATATGGGTTATTCTGCTGATGACAAACTGTTGATTCATGATGCTGCCAGACCTTTGGTGAGTACGCAGGTCATCAGTAGGGTTTTGCAGGCACTGGACAAATATGATGCTGTTAATGTGGGGGTTACTCCGTCTAATACGATTGTGGAAATTAATGAAAACAGGGAAGTGGTGGCGTCTCCTAAACGGGCAAATCTGATTTCCTGTCAGACACCGCAGGGATTTCGGCTTGGAGTGATTAGCAAGGCATACGAATTGGCTGCAAAAGAGGCAAATTTTAGTGCTACTGATGATTGTGGTGTGGTGGCTCAAATGTTGCCAAAGGTAAAGATTTTTGTAGCACAGGGTGATATTAAGAACAAAAAACTTACCAATCCGGAAGATTTGGCGATTTTTGAATATTTTTTTAAGGGATAACAGAGGGGAAAATAATGAGCAAACAGAAAAATAAGTACAAAGACTTTATGGGGCCTGTGGATGTGACGGGGCTTGGCAAATATTTTGGGTTGGCACGTCCGTTTGATTTTGGTGACAGGGCAACACGGTTGGCATTGTTTTGCAGTGTGCTGGCGTTTTGTGCAGAAGCCGGCTGGCAATTATATAAAAATGTTCCTACTTATGATGCTTGTATGGCAGGTATAGGGGTAGGCTTTTGTTTGTTGTTGAGTTTTATGTTGGGGATGGAGCTTGACCCTGATAGACGTTGGGGCGGTTTTATTGGCGGAATTGGTGCTGTGTTGTGGGCATTTTGGAAGGGTGACCCCAATTTTATGGTGACTTTGTTTTTGGTGTTTGTGTTGAGGATGTTAAACCGCAGTTCGGGGGATGTACATAAAATATTTGATAATGTTTTAATGTTGCTTTGTGTTTGGTGGCTTGGACAGGATGGTGGCTGGTTATATCCGATGATGCTTGGTGCGGCTTATATTATTGAAAGCCAACTTACAGGCGGTTGTTTCTATTCTTTATATTTGGCGGCATTTTCATTTGGTGTGTTGTATTTCAGCAATGGTATTAGCAGGGAAGCGGCAGTTTTGACTATGCCGTATATTGGGTTGATGGCAATCAGTATTATATTGTTTTTGCCCATGTTGCGGATGAGTGTGTTGGTGGAAGCCAGAGGTGACAGGAGCGGCAGACGGCTGGATGGCAAAAGATTGCGTGCAAGTAATTTGTTTTTTTTGGTTAGTGTATTCTTTATCGGCTTTTTTCAGGGTGATGCACAGGCAGTCAGTTTGGCACCGGCAATGTTCACGGCGGCAGGTGTGGGCATTTATTTAGTTTACGATTTGGGTAAACATAAAAAATGATAAATTAATGGAGGATGAAATGAACAGAAAGATTAAATTTGTAACGAACAAAGGGGAGTTTGTAGCGGAAATGTTTGAGGATAAGGCACCTGCTACAACCAAGAATTTTATTGATTTGGTGGAAAAAGGTTTTTATGACGATTTGATTTTCCATCGGGTTATTGACGGGTTTATGATTCAGGGCGGTGACCCTACGGGTACGGGTATGGGTGGTCCCGGATACAAGATTAAAGATGAATTTGGTGAAGGGCTGAAACATGATGATGAGGGTATTTTAAGTATGGCTAATGCCGGACCAAACACAGGTGGCAGTCAGTTTTTTATAACTTTGGCGCCTACGCCGTGGTTGGATGGGCATCATGCGATTTTTGGCAAAATTGTGGAAGGTATGGACAGGGTGCGGTTGATTGGGGCAGTGCCTACGGATGCTATGGACCGTCCTAAGGAAGTCATTGTAATGGAAAAGGTAGAAGTTGTTAAATAAAACAGAGGTTTTTGTGGGTAAATTTTTACGGATAATTATTACAGTTTTTATTTGTATAGGTTTTGGTAATTTGACTTTGGCGGCGGAAAAATTACAGGTTATGGCAAGCATTTATCCTATGGCAGAATTTTGCCGTGGGGTTGGCGGTGATTTGGTTGATGTTTATCAGATGGTGCCTAATGGAATTGAACCACACGATTATGAGCCAAGCCCCAAGGATTTGGTGAAATTGGGAAATATGCGGGTATTTGTATATAATGGCGGCGTGGAATTTTGGGCAACACCTGCATTACAGGCATTGCAGGAAAAAGAGATTATCAGCGTTCAGACAGGGGAAGGCATAGGGGAAAAAGACCCCCATGTGTGGGTCAGTCCACGTGGGGCAATACAACAGGTAAAAAAAATTTGCGAAGTATTTTGTCAGGCAGACAGTCAAAATACTGCTCAATATAAGTTGAATACTGAACGCTATTTGTCGGAGTTAAGCAAATTGGATGAGCAGTACAGTAATTTGGCAAAGCAGTACAGACGCAGGACTTTTGTAACTGCTCATGCGGCATTTGGACATTTGGCAAAGGATTATGCGTTGCAAATGGTGCCAGTGGCAGGATTAAGTCCTGAGGCAGAGCCGACACCGCAAGATTTGCAAAAAGTGTTGCAGCTGGTGAAAAAATATCAGGTGAGGTACATTTTTTTTGAAACTTTGACAAGTCCAAAATTAGCGGAATTGGTTGCAAAAGAAACAGGGGCGAAGACAGCAGTATTAGACCCGTTGGAGGGTGTTGCCGAAACAGATAAGGTAACTTATTTGGAATTACAAAAAAGAAATTTAGAAGCATTAAAGCGTGAATTTGCAGAATGAAAATAATTAGTTTAAAAAATCTCAGTTTTGATTATGGTGACGGCTGGGTTTTTCACAAACTGAATATTGACATAGAAGAGGGGGATTTTGTTGCGGTTATTGGAGCAAATGGTGCGGGAAAATCAACTTTGTTAAAGATGTTGGCACATCTTGTCAAACCGACCGAAGGCACAATAGAGTATTACGGAACAGATATTACACAATTTAAAGATTGGGGCAAGATTGGTTATGTGCCACAGGGGTTTGGTAAATCTATGCAAGATTTTCCTATCAGTGTGGAAGAAGTAATCGCTACCGGATTGTTAAAACCTCAAAAAACATTTCAAAGGCATAATGAGGAAGACCGAAAAGAAATTGAAAAAGTTGTTCAATTTTTTCATTTGCGAGATTTTGGAAAACGTAGAATGGGTGAATTGTCAGGCGGTCAGCAGCAGAAAGTTTTTTTGGCACGGGCAATGGTGAAACAGCCAAGAATTTTGTTGTTGGATGAGCCGGCTACGGCAATAGATACACATGCAAAAGAAGAATTGTATGCGTATTTGCAACAGATTAATCAAGAAGCAGGTGTAACTATAGTAATGGTCAGTCATGATTTGGAACTGGCGGCGGCTTCGGCTAAATCTGCTTTGTGTTTGGATCATGGTGTATGTTTTTGGGGTGAGGTGCAGGCGGCATTAAACCATCATCACCATCATGGTTATTTTTACCGTTAAGGAGCAGGCAGATGTTTGAAATGGCTTTTATGCAACGGGCATGGCTGGCAGGATTGATTATGGCATTGGTTTGCCCTTTAATTGGCTCGTTTTTGGTTTTGCGGCGTCAGTCCATGATTGGCGACGGGTTGGGGCATATTGCATTTGCAGGAGTAACGGCAGGCGCTTTGTGGGGGTTCAGTCCGGTATTGAGTGCAGCAGTTGCTTGTCTTATTGGCTCATTGACTATTGAGCGTGTACGAAATTTGCTGAAAGATAATAGCGAAATGGTACTTGCCATTTTCTTTTATGCCGGTATGGGGTTGGCAGTTGTCTTGGCAAGTTTGAATAAAGACAGCGGTTTTAATTTGGGAAGTATTTTGTTTGGGTCATTGATGACTGTAAGCGGTCAGGATTTGTGGATTGTCGGTATACTTGGATTGGCGGCATTGTTGTTTGTTATTTGGTACTATCGTCCGTTGCAGTTCCTGACTTATGACGAAAATGCGGCACGTGTGGCAGGATTGCCTGTGGATAAATTAAATTATCTGTTGGCAGTTTTGACGGCACTGACTGTAGCGTTGTCAATGAGGATTGTAGGACTGCTTTTGGTTAGTGCAATGTTGGTTATTCCTGTAGCGTGTGCGTTGCAGACGTCAGCAAGTTTTGCAGGTACTATTTTGCAGGCAATGTTGTATGGGGTGGTGAGTGTCAGTTTGGGTTTGGTAATTTCTTTTTATGCAAACTTGGCACCCGGTGGAACAATTATTTTAGTGGCAACAGGATTGTTTTTGTTGGCATTGATGTTTAAGAAAAAACCTGTTCATCATCATCAACCGTTGTATCATGAAGAATGTGCGGAATGTGAGCAGGATGGGCAGGTGGATGTTTGCGGGCATGTTCACCACAGTCACGAGCAATATCAACATAACAAAGATTAAAATTGGGAAATGATATGGAAGCAAATGATTTAGTTGATTTACATATTCACTCTACAGCCAGTGACGGGACTTGGACACCGACAGAACTGGTTGCTGCCGCCAAACAAAGGGACTTAAAATTGATTGCTGTGACAGACCATGACCAAGTCAGTAATGTGGCGGAAACAAGAAAAATTGCCAAAGATAATGGCTTGAATTTTATCAATGGCGTAGAGGTTTGTAGCAGTAAAGAAGGTTTGCAATTTCATATTTTGGGTTATGGCATAAACGAAAATAACAAAATTTTATGTGAATTGATTGCCCACAATGATGAACTTTTAAGGGATACAGATGTTGATTCCATCAAGGTATTGGAAAAAGAAGGATGGCCAGTAAGTGTAAGGGAATTTGCCAATTATACTTACGACCGCAGGCGTGGTGGATGGGCGGCATTGGCATATTTGATTGACAAAAAACTTTGTACAGGGGTTAATGATTTTTTTCAAAATATTTTTACAAAAGAAAGAGAGTTAACTTTTCCAACATTTGCCAGTGTGACAGAAGTTGTAACGGCTATTCATGATGCAGGCGGAATAGCGGTTTGCGCACATGCGGCATCAGGATTTCATACAAAAGATGTACGTCAAAATTTAAAAATTTTAAAAAATGAAAAATTGGACGGTTTTGAATGTTATCATAGCGGACACACAGTAACAGATACGGATTTGTTATTGCGTTATTGTGCAGAGCATGATTTATATATTTCTGCGGGAAGTGATTGTCATGGTACTTTTGTACCGGGACGGAGAATTGGGGTTCCGCAGGTGATATTTCAACAAATACGATTACCGGAAGGATTGATTTTGTAATGAGTTATGAAGCATTATACCGCCGTTGGCGGCCTAAAGATTTTGACACATTAATAGTGCATGATACTTTTAAGCAAGCATTAAGTAATGCTTTGGCAAGCGGACATATTGCCCATGCCTATTTGTTTGCAGGACCTCGTGGGACAGGTAAAACAAGTACTGCCCGTATTTTGGCAAAGGCATTGAATTGTGATAGGGGACCGACGGTGCATCCTTGTGGCGAGTGCCAAAACTGTCTGTCTATTGCAGAAGGCAGCAGTATGGATGTTTTGGAAATTGATGCGGCATCCAATCGTGGCATAGATAATATTAAGGAATTGCGTGACAGAATTGCTTTTGCACCAGTGGACGGACGCTATAAAGTTTATGTTATTGACGAAGTGCATATGCTTACAACAGAGGCATTTAATGCCTTACTGAAAACTTTAGAAGAACCGCCTGACAATGTGGTTTTTATCTTGGCAACTACAGACCCGCATAAGGTGCCTGCTACAATTCATTCCCGTTGCCAACGATTTGATTTTCATCGTGTGACGGTTGACGATATTACACAGCATTTGGTGATGGTGGCAAAGGGTAGTGACATTGTTGCAGATAAAGAAGCATTGCGACTGATTGCTATTCAGGCAGAGGGCGGCATGAGGGACGCATTAAGTTTATTGGATCAATGTGCAGTAATGAGTCCACGGGTAACAGTTGATTCTGTGCGTGATACTTTGGGTATTGTGGGCAGGGAAGCATTGCGGGAATTGGTAACTGCCATTGGTAATTATGATGCCGCCAAGACGATTGAAATTACACACAAATTATTAGTTCAAGGCAGGGAAGCAGTCAGAATTTTGACAGAACTTACTGAATATTTGAGGGCATTGCTATTGTTTAAAACTATTCCGGAAGATGAGGAAATCTATTTGGTGGATGACAAAGAAAGTTTGGCAGCTAATGCCGAATTATTCAGTACACAAAGAATTTTGTCGGCAACGGAGCAAATAGCCAAAGGGATGAATAATGTCAAAAACAGTTTGAATCCGCGTATTTTTTTGGAATTGGCATTACTGCAATTATGTTCACGGGATGAGATGCCTGCACATGTTGAGAAACAAAATGTTCAACCGACAGAAAAGACAGTTAATGTTCCAAAACCTAAAATTGCAGATACTCAACCTACAGAAAAAAAGCAACCTGTTGTGCCGGCAGAACCAGTTGAAAAAAATGAACAAGATATAGCAGAGTTGCCAAAACAATCAGTTGTTGTAAAAAGTGATAATAATGCAGTGGAGCAAGCTAAAAAAGCAACTGAAAGTCAAGGCACAGTTTCGCAAAATATTAGTGTAGGCCAGCAATATTGGCAGATGGCTGTGGAATATTTGGCACAGCAGGGGAAAAAAGCAGTCAGCAGTTGTGCCAAGAGCGGTAAAGTGGTGGAATTTAAAGATAATAAGATGACAGTTTTGTTTGCGGGCAATGATTTTATTTGCAAGCGAATGAGTAATGATGATTATAAGTCAGCAATGGAAAACACTATTTTGACTATGCAGCGGGTTGGGGTAAAATGCCAGTTTGTTTCCCAATTTGCAGACCAGTCAAATTCAGCAGCAGTTACATTAGCAAAAGATAATAAAACAGAAGAAAAATTACCGCCGTCAGTTGAAGAAGCAAGGAATGCTTTTGGCGGGACAATTAAGAAGGAGGAATAAAAATGTTTAATGGTATGGGTGGTATGGGAAATATGGCTGGCATGATGAAGAAAGTTCAAAAAATGCAGGCCGATATGGCAAAATTGCAGGAAGATTTGAAACAGCGTACTTTGGATGTTTCTGTGGGCGGTGGGGCAGTTGCAGTTACCGTTACAGGCAAAAAAGAATTGGCTGCGATTAAAATACAGCCATCGGCAGTTGATCCAGAGGATGTGGAAATGTTGCAAGATTTAATTGTTTCGGCAGTTAATGAGGGGATGCGGCAGGTGGATGCTATGACAGAAACAGAAATGGCAAAAATTACCGGCGGTATAAAAATACCCGGATTATAATTATGGCAAAAGTTATCCGTCCTTTGGCTAATCTTTATGAACAATTACGGCGTTTGCCGGGTGTTGGTTCCAAAAGTGCTATGCGTTTGGCATACCACATTATTAATATGCAGGAACAGGATGTAAAACGGTTGGCAGAAGCACTTTTAACTGCAAAACAAGAAGTGCATCTTTGTAAATGTTGTTTTAATTTGACGGATAGCGAGATTTGTGAAATTTGCAGTGATACTAAGCGTGACCGCCATACAGTTTGTGTGGTGGAGCAACCGCAAGATGTATCAGCAATGGAACGGAGTCATGGTTATGAAGGCATGTATCATGTTTTGCATGGTTCTTTGTCACCATTGGACGGAATTGGGCCGGACAATCTTTACATTAAAGATTTGTTTGAGCGGTTACAGCATGAACCTGTTGTGGAAATAATAATTGCCACTAATTCAGATGTGGAAGGTGAAGCAACAGCGGCATATTTGGCACATTTGTTGAAACCGGTGGGAATTAAAGTTACCCGTATAGCACAGGGATTGCCTATGGGCGGTGATTTGGAATATGCGGACGAATTAACATTGGCACAGGCATTGGCAAACAGAAAAGAAATGTAAATATCAGATTGGTGAATTAAGTAAAATATGGTATAATACAAAAACTTTAACGATAAAAATCTTTGAAAAAAGTATTTGTATATAAAGGAGAACAAAAATGGAAAGTATTATGCAAACGATAGTTAATTTATTTGGTCAGTTAGATGTACAAGCCATTATTAACGGTATTAACGGTTTGGTGCAACAGGCAACCCAATCTTCAGAATTAAGTGGAATCGTCGGCAGTTTGGGA
This sequence comes from Candidatus Phascolarctobacterium caballi, assembly GCA_018065225.1. Taxonomy (GTDB): domain Bacteria; phylum Bacillota; class Negativicutes; order Acidaminococcales; family Acidaminococcaceae; genus Phascolarctobacterium_B; species Phascolarctobacterium_B caballi. The sequence goes on along the minus strand of JAGHTS010000114.1, from coordinate 3,600 downwards.
GATTATGCTTGGATTGTAGTAGCAGTAGTGGTTTTGTTTGTTGTTTATAAACTTATAAGTTTGCCGTTTAAATTTGTAATTAATGGTATTATTGGATGTGCTTTGCTGATGGGTGTAAACTGGTTAGGCAGTTTTGCCCATTTCTCTGTGCCAATCAATCTTGTTAATGCTCTTGTGGCAGGAATTTTTGGTATTCCCGGATTAGTTGGTATTTTGATTTATTACATATTCTTTTGATAATAAATTGTAGTAAAAAAAGAAAGTATTATTGGATAATTTTGTTAAATGACAGTAATTTGAGTGATTATAAATGTTGCAAGAAAAAAAGTAATCAAGTATAATAAAAAGGCAATTTACAAAAAGTAGATTGACCTTTTTGTTTGGAAGGGTGGTCGAGTGGTTTAAGGCTCTGGTCCTGAAAACCAGCGAGGTGCGAGCCTCCGTGGGTTCGAATCCCACCCCTTCCGCCATTTTATTATGTTATTGAATGAATCTGTTGCTAATTTTATAGCGGAATTGGCGTCAAAGGCACCGACACCGGGCGGTGGCGGTGCTTCTGCTTTAGTTGGGGCTTTAAGTGCTGCTTTGGCATCTATGATGGCTAATTTGACTTTGGGTAAGGAAAAGTTTAGGGCTGTTGAAAATGATATGTCGTTGTTGGAAGGTGAGTTGGCTGTTGCCCGTAGCGAGTTTTTGAAACTGATGGATGAGGACGCCCAAGCATATAATAGTATTATGGAATGTTATGCGTTGCCTAAAAATTCACCGGACGAAAGGACTTTGAGGGCAGAGCGATTGGCAAAGGCGGCACAGACTGCTGCATTGGTTCCGTTAAAGGTTTGTGATAATGCGGTTAAGGTTTTGCTGATTACAGAACAGGTAGCTAAACTTGGCAATCCCGGGTTGTTGACAGATGCCGGTTGTGCGGCAATTTTAGGGATGGCGACTTTTGAATGTGCGGAACTTAATGTTAGGATTAATTTGCCTTTGACACACAATAAAGAATTTATTACTGATTGCGAAAACAAACTCACGGATTACAGGTTAAAAGCATCTAAAAGCAAGAAACTTATTTTGCAGACGACACAAATGGTTTTTTGGTCAGCTGACGAGCAAACCGGCAATATTAAGTCAGGATATTTGCAGTTAAATCCAAATGATTTGTTGGGGGTTAGTTGTTATAAAAAATGTTATCGGCATCCTGCGGATAAAAATAAATGTGTGCAAGTTGTTTATAATAAAGAAGGGTTGAGAGATATTAAACGGGAAAAACGTTATCGTCGGTACATGGCACAACACCCAGAATTTGATTACAGTATGTTACCCGTATTTTATGGTGAGTGTGAAACTAATATGGGGCACGGGTACATTTATGAACGCATTGTTCAGCCGGATGGCTCGGTTTGTCCGACTTTTCGTGATTATTTTCAGCATCCTGAAAGGTTGCAGAATGAATTTGATTTGTTGGTAAGCAAGATGAAACAACTTAAGCAGGATATGCTTACTAATGAGATTATTACTATGAATATTACGGAAGAAAATATTGCGGTGCAGACCTATGGCAATGATATACGTATCCGTCTGTTAAGTGATTTGGGCAGCAGTTTCTTTTTGCCGATTGATTATGAATTTCGTAGTATACGTTTGAGAAGGGTGGAACGTCATTGGCAGAAAATGTGTGACAAATTTATTGAGTTGTTCCCTGTTGACATTGTGAAAAAATTTGCCGAGAGTATCCGCTGACGGATTTTTGGGAAATATGGTTCAAAGTTTACATTTATAGAAAAAATTTGGTAAAAATAAAATTTATGTTGTAAGTAATTGATTCTTTTGGTAAAGTGTTAATAATGTGCTTGGCACATTATTATTTTTTTTAGGAGGAAGAGAGAAATGAAGCTAAGAAGATTGTTGACTTATGCTTTTTGCGGAGCTATGATGGCTGCCGTTTCTATAACTGCGGCCAATGTTGATGCCGCAAAAAAATTGCGTGTGGGAATGGAGTGCGGTTATGCACCTTACAACTGGTCCCAGCCGACTGCTGATGGCGGTGCAGTAAAAATTGCAGGCAGTGATGAGTATGCTTATGGGTATGATGTGATTATTGCCAAAAAATTGGCAGACAGTATGGGAGCAGATTTAGAAGTTTACAAGATTGAATGGGACGGACTTCCGCCTGCTGTGGTCAGCGGCAAAATTGATGCGGCTATTGCCGGTATGAGTATTACCAACGAGCGTAAGCAAACCGTAGATTTTACCAAACCATATTATTATGCGAATATTGTGGCATTGGTAAAAAAGGACAGTCCTTTTGCCAAAGCAAAATGTGTGGCAGATTTGAAAGGGGCAAAAGCATCCAGCCAAATCAATACGGTGTGGTATGACAAAATGATTGACCAAGTTCCCAATGTGAAAAAGTTGCCCGCTATTGATACTGTTCCCGGTTTGATTGTGGCATTGCAGTCAGGCAAGATTAATCTGTTTGTAACTGATGCACCTACAGCACAGGCGGCGGAGTTTGCCAACAAAGATTTGGTAATGGTGGAGTTCCCTGCCGGCAAGGGCTTTAAGGCAGATGCGGAAGATATTGAAATTGGTATTGCCGTGCGTAAAGGCAATGCTAATTTGGTGGAAGCAATGAATAAGGTTTTGGGAAAAATGACGGACAAAGATTTTAAGGAAATTATGGCAGAAGCCATCAAAAAACAACCGTTGGCACAATAATATCGGATTACTTAAAGTGCTTGGCATTTATGCCAAGCATTTTTTATGTTATAATTTGAAAAAGAAGTTGTTATGAAAAAAGAACAAACAGCCAAAATTCTTAAGGCATTGGAAACTGAATATAAAGGGACTAAAACGGCATTGAATTATCATTCCCCGTTTGAATTGCTGGTGGCGGTTATTTTATCGGCACAATGTACGGATGAACGGGTTAATTTGATAACAGCAAGGATTTTTCCGCGTTTGAATACGCCCACCAAAATGCTGAAATTGACTTTACCACAATTAGAAAAGGAAATTCATGATTGTGGGCTGTATCATGCCAAAGCGAAAAATTTGTTGGGAATGGCAAAAATGCTCCACGAGGAGTTTAATGATGTTATTCCTAATGATATTGAAACTATGATGCAGTTGCCTGGTGTTGGACGCAAAACTGCCAATGTGGTGGCAAGCATTATTTATAATATTCCCGCTATTGCGGTGGATACCCATGTGTTTAGGGTCAGTCATCGGCTTGGCTTGGCAAAGGGCGACACACCGGAGAAAACGGAAATGGAATTGCAAAAGGTTATCCCCAAAAAGAAATGGGGCGAGGCACATCATTGGTTGATTTGGCACGGGCGGTTGGTTTGCAAAGCACGGAAACCGGAGTGTGAAAATTGTGTTTTGAAAAAGTTTTGCCCGTCATGCGAGGATATAAAATAAAAACCAAATGATATGGTTTAAAATTCATATTTTTGATAAAAATCTTGGTTTTGACGTCAAAAACTGGATTTTGACGTCAAAACTACTAAAAAACTTGTTTTGAAAATACAAAATTTCACAAAAATGCGTTCTAAAAATCACGTGATATTTAACAAATATCACGTGATTTTTACT
>JAGHTS010000073.1 GCA_018065225.1 Candidatus Phascolarctobacterium caballi | reverse complement strand
ACTCCTCTCGCATAGAATAATCGCATAAAGCAAAAATTTTATCAATAAAGGTCCTCTCCAACGATTGAACTTTCATCTCAAATGGTATCAATCCATATTCTTCATAAAACATATGCTGCTTTTCATTTAGGAAATCACCAATAATATTTTCTACAGGTAATTTCTCATTGGGTAATGCTGTGGAAATATATGTCATTTCCAAAACAACATTTTCATTTACGATATCTAAATCTTCTTTTACAACACTGCCAAAAGCAATTTTGTATTTATTGTAATCCCGCCTGCTGCGAGTATCTTCTATATTAACAATCTCAAGTCCTAAATCTTGTACAACAGACCGTATTATGTTTTTTATTTCTTTCCTACGTTTTTGCGGTACAGGTATATCCGTGCTTAAATCAACATCTTCTGAAAACCTGTTTATAACATGATGGCACTTGGACAAAGAAGTTCCACCCTTAAATACCAATTCCGGTATTCTTAATGTTAAGTTTTTCAAAATCATTGTGACATAATAATCTTTTTCAACGATTTTGATATTTTGCCCTGTATGTTGGCTGACCGTTTCTATAACATCCCGAAATAAATTTTTATCATTATGCAGCAACTTCATTTAACACACCTGCCCTATATAATCCTTTGTAAATACTATCCGGATAAAATTTTAAGTATTGTTCCATATCTTTAAAAACCAATCTCTCTTTCTGCACGTAGTTTCTTAATGTTGACCTTAATTCTTCTTCTTCAAGTTCTGAAAATTTATCCATACAAGTCAGTAAATCAAGAAATCTTAATATTTTATAGTTTTCATTAGTTATCTTCACACTTGGTTTAAGCAAAACAACTTTAGTTGACCCCACAACAATTTTTCTGTATTCAGATGTCGCTTTGTTAGAAACAATAAAAACAACTACAGGCATCTGTGTTGTCAATCCAACGCTGTTAGCAAAATTAAAACCTGTCTTATAACCAAAAATATTACCGTCCGTATCACGAATAAATTTACGCTCAATAATTGTCTCATCCGACGGACGGATTGACCCTTGCATCCATTTTAACTGTTTAGGAAAATAATACACTCCACGTCCCGCACGCTGAAGAACACCTTTCTCAACCAATATCTGTAACTGCTTACGCAAATTAACATCTGTCATACCATCTACTGACAAATCTTTTAGAACAATCGGACTGAACCCATATTTTTTTTCTAAAATTTTCTCTAATTTCATTCTTACCTCTTTCACAAACTTTTATAAAGTTATTTCATATTTGTGATTATATAATTTTAAGTCTTTCTTGTCAACAAACAAAAATGAGACAAATTTTAAATTCTTTCCTTTCGCCCCCTCCTGCTGTTATTTTTTTTCACTTTGCAAAATTCAGGTATCATATATAAGTAGAAGCACCAAAAACTTTGGGACTTTTAGGTATAATTTTATGTAGGGAATAATCTGGATATTTCCCCTACATTTTTTATTGGCTTTTAACATAAAACCAAAATTTTTAAAGAAAAGGATGAAAATCATAATGTTTTGTAAAAACTTAAAACAGAACGATTTGGACGAGATGGTCTTTTATCTCGACATGCCGTTTGACGAAGAAAATACGAAAGATATAGCAGAGCAGGTTTATTTGTCCTGCGAAAACAATGGGAATAAAACTAAACTTATCCAACAGGCATCTCAGACCTTTAAGGCAACCCACACCCCCCATAA
>JAGHTS010000054.1 GCA_018065225.1 Candidatus Phascolarctobacterium caballi | reverse complement strand
TAAAAATCACGTGATATTTAACAAATATCACGTGATTTTTACTTTGCCTTTTTGAACTTTTCACTTTGAAAAGCGATTTGATTTTGAATTTGCAAAGGCGGGAGGATGTTATGAGTTTGCTTTGACAAAAGTGGTAATAGAATAAAAAAGTGGGGAATCGTTTGATTTTTGTTGAAATTTTAAATAATTTAAGTAAATTTGTTAAAAAAGTAGTATAATACAACAAATATACCTTTGATTAGAAAGGGCAAATATTATGAAAATCAATTTGAAAAACAAAGTTATGCTGGCGGTGTTGGCTGGCGGGATGCTGTGCATGGGGCAGGCATTGGCGGGAGCCGGTCCATATTATTATGGTGATGCGTTTAATGTGAATGGATGGAAAGCTACGACTGAAAATATGTGGAGCATTACAGATGCCCGTACGGTTGGGGCAAATTTGACTTTGTATGGAACAGAAAGTTATATTGATGAAAGGTTGCCTTCAAATAATATTCCTTTTGCTGAAGTTAAAAAATTTTTTGCTGGTTATAGTGAAACCGGTAATGTTACTAACAATACAATAACGATTAAAGATGGTACTTTTGATGGGCGTGAAATTTATGGCGGTTGGACAAGTGAAGGAAGTGCTACAGGGAATAAAGTAACAATTAGTGGGGGTACTTTTATTGGCGGGAGTATTTATGGCGGTAATGTTGATGATAATGGTGGTGATGCCAGCAACAATACAGTAACAATTAGTGGCGGTACTTTTGGAGATGATGTTAGTATTGCTGGTGGTTCAACTAAAAGTAATAGTGGTAATATGAGTGGTAACATAGTGAGAATTAGTGGCGGCGACTTTGGTACTGTAAATATTGTTGCTTGTTCAGGGAACAATACTACAGGCGAAGTAAAAAACAATTTGGTAGAAATCACGGGTGGTACATTTACTGATGGCTTTACACTTGGTGGCAGAGATTGTCTTTCTGTTACAAGCATTAATAACACTTTGAACTTGAAAATAAAAATTAGCGGTAAAGCGACACAGGTTGTTTTTTTTCAAAAAATGAATTTTACTTTGCCTGCAGATATTGCCAATGGTGATACTATGTTGGAAACCGCAAGCGTTACTTATGACAATACAATCATAGG
>JAGHTS010000110.1 GCA_018065225.1 Candidatus Phascolarctobacterium caballi | reverse complement strand
ACATTTATGTGTAGTAGTGTTGTATAATAACTACATCAAAAACTTTTGATTTATAATTCAATGCATTCACATAAGGAGCAACCATGAACCTTTTTAATGACGAACGGGAAGAACTATTAAAAGAAGCCGAAAAACTTCGGCAGGAAATCAGGCATCATGAATATTTATATTACGTCTTAGACGCACCGGAAATCACCGATGCGGAATATGACCGTCTGAACATCCGCCTGCGGGAAATTGAAGCGGCATATCCCGATGCGGTGCCAAATGACTCCCCCACCCAACGGGTGGGCGGCTATGCCAACCCTCAATTTACAGAAGTCAAACATCTTAAACCCTTATTAAGTTTAAGCAATGCTTTTAGTGCGGAGGAATTGCGTGCCTTTGATACACGGGTTAAAGAAGGACTACCACAGAACAGCAAAATAGAATATGTAATGGAGCCAAAAATTGACGGCTTGGCTTGTTCTTTAATTTACAAAGATGGCGTGTTGGTGCAAGCAGCAACCCGTGGTGATGGCGTCACGGGTGAAAATGTAACCGCTAATGTACGTACCATTCGTGCTGTACCTTTAAAATTAAAATTGGCAGAGGGTGAAAAACCCCCTGCCCTATTGGATGTGCGTGGCGAAGTATATATGCCCCGCAAGGCCTTCGCCCTGCTTAACGGGCAACGGACGGAACATGGCGAAAGTGAGTTTGCCAACCCCCGTAACGCTGCCGCCGGCTCTTTACGCCAGCTTGACCCCAAAGTTACTGCCAACCGCAATTTAAGTTTTTTTGCTTATCTGATTGCGGACGGCACAACCGATACCCAATGGGGTAATGTTGAACTTTTAAGGCACTATGGTTTCCAAACCTGCCAAGATATAACTTTGGTGCAAAACATTAACGAGGCCATAAAATTTATTCAAGATTTTAATGAAAAACGACAAAACTTGCCCTACGACACGGATGGTGCAGTATTAAAATTAAATGCAGTATATGAGCAAAAAATTTTAGGTGCTACAGGCAAAGACCCCCGCTGGGCAATCGCTTTTAAATACCCGCCCGAGCAAGCGGAAACCACTTTGGAAAGTATTGAATGGAGTGTGGGCAGAACGGGTGTCCTGACTCCAACAGCAGTACTGACCCCTGTCAAATTAAGCGGCAGTACCGTCAGCCGTGCCACCTTGCACAACGAGGACTTTATCAAAGCCAAAGACATTCGCATCGGTGACAAGGTTATCATTAATAAAGCCGCCGAAATTATCCCCGAAGTTTTACGGGTAGTGGCTGACAAACGCAATGGCACGGAAACAGAAGTTGTTATTCCCAATACCTGCCCCGAGTGTGGCTGGAAAGCGGAACGGCAAGGAACTGAAGCCGCCATCCGTTGTACCAATCCCCACTGTCCTGCATTGGGCAGAGAAGGGCTTATCCACTTTGCCAGTCGTGATGCCATGAATATTGACGGGTGTGGGCCGGCCGTCTTAAACCAACTGATTGACAGCAAAAAAATCCGTGATGCCGCAGACCTGTACACCCTAACCCGTGAAGATATTTTAGAGTTGGACAGAATGGGAGCAAAGTCAGCAGATAATTTAATTACCGCCATTCAAAATTCCAAACAGAATGAATTGGATAAATTGCTTTTTGCCTTGGGCATCCGTCACGTGGGGGCAAGGGGTGCCCATTTGTTGGCAGTACATTTTGGATCAATGGAAAAACTTACACAGGCAACAACCAAAGAATTGGCAGAAATTGAAGATATTGGCGCCACCATTGCCGAATCTATTGTTACATGGTTCGCCAATCCTGCCAATTTAGATTTATTGGAGCGACTTCAAGCCGCCGGGGTGAATATGCAATATGTACAAAAACAAACTGACAACACTCATCCTTTCTTTGGCAAAACTTTGGTATTTACTGGTACAATGCCCACATTGGGCAGGAGTGAAGCACAGCAAATGGCAATAGATGTTGGTGCAAAGTGTTCCAACTCCGTTTCCAAAAAAACTGATTATGTAATCGCCGGTGCTGAGGCGGGCAGCAAACTTACCAAAGCACAGGAACTTGGTGTAAAAGTTATTGACGAAACAGAGTTTTTAAGATTATTAAAAAACAAATAAATTGCATAGGATAAAAAGAGTGCGTTGGTTAAACCAACGCACTTCTTTTTAATAATGGCAGCCACCATTGTTCATTTTCCAAATACCATTTAATTGTTTTTTTAATGCCGTCTGCAAATTTTGTTTCCGGCAACCAGCCAAGTTCATTATGTATTTTAGTCGGGTCAATGGCATACCGCATATCATGTCCCTTACGGTCGGTTACAAAAGTTATTAATGATTCCGGTTTGCCCAATTCTTTGCAAATCAGTTTGACAATATCAATATTTCGCATTTCATTATGCCCGCCAATGTTATAAACTTCGCCCACCTTGCCTTTGTGTATTACCAAATCAATGGCTTTGCAATGGTCAAGCACATACAGCCAATCTCTGACATTTTCACCTTTGCCGTAAACCGGTAATGGTTTGTCTGCCAAAGCATTGGTAATCATCAAAGGAATAAGTTTTTCGGGAAAATGATAAGGACCATAGTTATTACTGCAACGGCTGATAGTTACAGGCAGGTCGTAAGTACGGTAATATGCCATAACCAATAAATCTGCCCCTGCTTTGCTGCTGCTGTACGGGCTGGAAGTGTGCAACGGGGTTGTTTCCGTAAAAAACAAATCCGGTCTGTCCAAAGGCAAATCACCATACACTTCGTCAGTAGAAACTTGATGATAGCGGGTAATTCCATATTTGCGGCAGGCATCCATCAGCACACCTGTGCCAATAATATTGGTCTGTAAAAATACGGACGGGTCAAGAATACTGCGGTCAACATGGCTTTCTGCAGCAAAATTGACTACAATATCAGGATGTTCTTCCTCAAACAGTTTATATACTGCCTCACGGTTACAAATATCTTCTTTGACAAAACGGAAATTTGTTTCGTTCATAATCGGACGCAATGTTTCAATATTTCCCGCATAAGTCAATTTATCCAGACAAATAATGCGGTAATCAGGATGTACCACCCGCATATGGTATATAAAATTTGAGCCAATAAAGCCGGCTCCGCCTGTAACAATAATATTCATAATTCACCCCACTATATTTAATAAATTATATCACAAAACTTTATTTTTCGTGCAAACTTAATAATGCCTATTAAATTTTTCTTGACTACCATTAATTTATTACATATAATATACAAGCATCATTAAAAGTATTCCGCAGGGCTCTTCACTTGCGAAGAATAAATTACAGCTTGAGAAGGAGGGATTTGGTTATGAAACGGACATTTCAACCGAATAATCATCGCAGGAAACATACACATGGTTTCAGGGAAAGAATGAAAACTTTGCACGGTCGTAAAGTTTTAAAAGCAAGACGCGCTAAGGGCAGACATCAACTTTCTGCTTAACAGAAATTATAGACCGCAATAGTGGTCTATTTTTTTCGTGGAGGTTGATTTGCATAATTTTAGTTTTCCCAAAAGCAATAAACTGAAGAAAAGCAGACATTTTCAGTTTGTGTACAAGCGTGGCAAGTGCTTGGCAAATTCATTGGCAGTACTTTACATCTTAAAAGGTGAGGGTTTGCAAATAGGTTTGGCGGCAGGAAAAAAACTTGGCAACGCAGTGGTACGCAATCATGTCAAACGGATGATGCGGGAGGCATTTCGCCATCACCGCACCGAAATCCAAGCCGGTTATCACCTTATTTGGGTGGCACGCAACAAGCTGGTACGTGCAAACTTGGCGACTTACGAAACGGCTTTGCTGGACTTGTGCCGGCGTGCCAAAATTTTGAACGAGAACGCAAATGGCTAAAAAATTTTTAATAGCCGCTATACGGTTATACCAAATTTTTATATCACCCTGTTTACCCCCCAAGTGCAGGTTTTATCCAACTTGCAGCGCCTATGGCATCGAGGCGGTTACAAAGTATGGTGCCGTTAAAGGCGGATGGTTGACTTTGAAGAGAATTTGTCGCTGTCATCCCTTTAACCCGGGTGGGTATGACCCCGTTCCTTGAGATTAAGGAGGGATTAAAATTTTTGACTTTTTGAGCGAAGTAGTACAACAGGCACTGGCATTTTTTTACAACCTGACCAGTGCGGCGGGTGTGGCAAACTATGGTTTAGCCATCATTATTATGACAATAGTTGTCAAAATAATTCTGTGGCCTTTGACCCAAAAACAGATTCAGTCCATGAAGGATATGATGAAAATCCAACCTATGATGGACGAAATCCGTACCAAATACAAAGACGACAAAGAACGCATGAATTATGAATTGGCAAATTTGTATAAAAAGATGCATATCAATCCTTTAAGCGGTTGTTTGCCTCTTTTAATCCAGTTTCCCATTATGATTGGCATTTTTTACGGCATACGTGATTTTCAGTATGTGGGTCCTGCCAATTTCTTATGGATGGAAACAATCAGCAATCCTGACCCATGGTATGTTTTGCCGGTGTTAAGCGCATTAACCACTTTCATTACCAGCAAACAATCTATGCCGTCACCGGGAGCAGGAAAAAGTCCTTTGAACACTAAAATGATGACTTATTTTATGCCTTTGTTCATTGGCTATATTTCTATCAGCTTCCCTGCAGGATTGGTGTTATATTGGGTTGTGATGAACTTGATGCAAATTGCACAACAAACTTTAATGGAAAAATAAGAGGCGAAGAAAATGGATTATATTGAAAAAACAGGCAAAACAGTTGATGAAGCGGTTGCCGAAGCATTAAAAGAATTAAATATTACTGCTGATGAAGCAGATATTACGGTTATAGACCAAGGCAAACCCGGAGTATTTTTAGGGCTTGGTGCCAAACCCGCCAAAGTACAGGTAGCTGTACGCAATCAGGCAGCAGAAGCCGCCGCTGTAGCAGCGGCAGTTGTTGCAACAGAAACTGCATCTGCGGACAACAGTCAGCAACCTGCTGACGACGAGGCACCCAAATATGTGGCAGACGAAGCTGCCATTGCCAAAGCACGGGATTTTTTGCAACAGGTTTTTGCCGCCATGAAATTGGAAGCAGTTATAGAAAAATTTGTTGACCCAAAAGACAACTCGGTCACTTTGCGTATGCATGGTGACGATATGGGGATTTTGATTGGCAAGCACGGACAAACTTTGGACAGTTTGCAATACCTGACCAATTTGGTTGCCAACAAAGTTACAGAAAACCGTGTCCGCATTGTTATTGACGTGGAAGATTACCGTGAACGCAGGATAGAAACCCTGACCCATTTGGCACGCCGTCTGGCAGACAAAGTTTGCCATGAAGGCCATTCCATTGCTTTGGAAGCCATGAACCCCCATGAACGAAAAGTTATTCACATGGCATTGCAAAGCAACAACAAAATTACAACTTTCAGCGAGGGTGAAGAACCCAACCGTCATATTGTTATTGATTTGAAAAAATAAATTGTTATAAAAAAGGCACTTGCTATTGCAAGTGCCTTTTTTATAACAATTTATTTGCTACGGTAACCGCATTTAGGACAAACCCCGTTTTCATCCAACATAATTCCGCACAAGGGGCAACGTTTACGCTCCTGTTTTACAGGGAACTCCGCAGATGCCTTATTAACACCGCTAATAAAGGAAATCTTAGCAATGTTCAGTTTGTCTTTCAACAATTCATAAACCATTTTAATCATACCTTCAACAGTCATGGTTTCTTTGGTTACTACCAAGCGGCAGTCAGGATATGCTTTACACAAAGGAATGTCAAATGCGCAACCTTTCATTGTATTGGTGGGCGTGCCATTTTTGATACCTTCTTTTTCATAAACACCTAATACTGCCGGCAGCAAAGGATCATCCTCTCGCAAAATTAAGGCGTGGTCAAAATTTTTCAATACACTCCAAGCTATCTTTTTAATTTCATTACAGGGAAATACCATATTTACCCCAGTATTAATGGTATCTTCAACTTCAATAGTTAAAATGCCACTGTGTCCATGTAAATAACGGGCTTCTCCTTGAAAACCATAGAAACGGTGTGCGTATTGCAGATCAAAAGTTGTTTCACTACGCATAATAAAATCCTCCTAAATCTATAATAGTCATCTCATGACGTGAATATTATAGCACAACGGATAATAATTATCAAGTAGTAAATTATCTTATTTAGCGATTTAACATTATTTGCGTCAAATTTCACGAATAATGTTATATACAACATATTATCGTGATATAATAAATATTATGAATAATGCTAATAATTGTCAAAACAACACCATAGCGGCTATTGCCACCGCACTGGGTGAAGGTGCGGTAGGTATTGTGCGTTTAAGCGGCGACAATGCTTTGGCAACGGCAAATAAAATTTTAAGCAAACCTTTGGCAAAGGATAAACCAAAATGTTTGCAGTATTGCCATGTGTTGTCGGGCAATACAGTTGTGGACGAAGTTTTGGCAGTATATATGCCCGCCCCCCACTCCTACACCGGGGAAAATGTGGTGGAAATTCAATGTCACGGCGGAGTGGCGGCACTGCAAAAAATTTTGGCATTGTGCCTGACTAATGGTGCAGTTATGGCAGAACCGGGAGAATTTACCAAACGGGCATTTTTAAACGGACGGATTGATTTGACACAGGCGGAAGCCGTAATGGACATTATCCGTGCCAAAAGTGAAACCGCCCTGCAAATGGCTTTGCGTACCCAACAGGGGGAATTAAGCGCCAAAATAAAAAAATTGCGTGGCAGTTTGGTGGACATTATCGTCAATTTGGAAGCAAAAATTGATTATCCCGAAGACGATATTGAAGATGTAACTTACTCTGATACCCATAAAAATATAACCGATATAAAAATCAAACTGGAACAATTGCTTGCCACAGGTCATACCGGTAAAATTTTGCGTGAGGGATTACGGGTGGCGATTGTGGGCAGACCCAATGTGGGTAAGTCCAGTTTGCTCAATGCTTTGTTGGAAGAAGAACGTGCGATTGTTTCCGCCTATGCCGGTACCACACGGGATGTGATTGAAGAACAAATTTTGCTAAACGGGGTGCCGATAATTTTATCTGATACAGCAGGCATCCATAATACGGATAATTATGTGGAAAAAATCGGGGTTGAGCGGAGCCGTTCCACTTTAGAAAATGCACAATTAGTATTGTGTGTTTTAGATAGCAGTATGCAACTGACAAGCGAAGATAAAGATTTATTAAAAGTGTTAAACCCTAAAAACACTTTGCTTGTCCTTAACAAAAACGATTTGCCACAACAAATTGAAAAGGATAAATTAACAACTTTCACATCATTTACTGTCAGCAGCAAAAATAAAGATGGCTTAACTGAATTAAAATCTGCCATTCAAAAATATGCTTACAGCGGTACACAGGGAGACAGCGGCATTTTTGTGCAAAATGTCCGGCATTTGGATTTGCTTCAAAAAGCCGTACAGTCATTGCAAAATGCAACCGACACTATCAATAACAAAATGCCCTATGATTGTGTAATTATTGATTTAAAAAATGCCATTGCTGATTTGGGCGAAATCACTGGGGAACAGGTTACGGATGAGATTATCAATAAGATTTTTGCCAAGTTTTGCGTAGGGAAGTAATACGTAATTGTGGTAACTTTAACAAGCAGGCAAGACGGATATATATCTGCTTTTTAAATTTAAAAGATATAAGTTGTGGAACAGATATTAGTTTTACAAATAGTTTTTGAAACTCTCAAATTTCACAAAAATGCGTTTTCAATCTAACGTTAGATTACCCCTAATCTAACGTTAGATTTATTTTGACTTTTTGCACTTTGTAAAATGAAAAACCAAATGATATGGTTCAAAATTCATTTTTTTGATAAAAGTCTTGGGTTTTGTATACAAAACTACCAAAAAATTTGTTTTGAAAATACGTTCTAAATATTACGTAATATTCGCCTGTTTTTTACAACTAAACTCTGATTTTCTTAATAATAAAAACTTGATTATGTTCATATAAAATGCTACAATTCAAATATAATTGTATGTAAAAAGGAGATAAAAGTATGAATACTGCATTGGTTCAATTTAGATGTGATGCCGATTTAAAAAATAAAACAACCGCTTTATATGAAAGTTTAGGTTTGGATTTGCCCAGTGCTTTTCGTCTGTTTATGAAACGGTCTTTACAGGTACATGGTTTGCCTTTTCCCGTCACAACTTTGCCGACCCGTCCCCGTTGTTTGGAAGAAATGAGCAAAGCGGAATTTGATGCTATGATGGAACCAGGGTTTAAAGATATGGAAGCGGGAAAATTCCGACCGGCAGAAGATGTATTTGATGAATTGGAAAAAGAGTATGGCTTCTGATTTGCAAAAGTATGCTGTAAAGGTTTCTCCTCTAGTCAAGAAACAATTAAAAGAAATTTATACTTATGTGTCTGCAAATTTGAAATCTCCTTTGGCTGCAAAACATCTTAATTATGATATAAGAAACAAGATTACATCATTACATGAATTACCCAATTGTGGCATACAAATTCAAACAGAGCCGTGGAAAAGTAAAGGTATGCGGTTTGTTCCTGTAAATAATTATGATGTATATTATGTCGTTAAAGAAGCGACAGTATATGCGTTTGCTGTCCTTTATTCACGGAGGATTTATTTAACGGGTTGTCATTAACAACGGATTGGAAAATTTGCTATTCAGGTAATGCTGTTTGCGAGCCGAAAAGTGAGTATGGATTCAACAAAAATAATTTGAATGACAAATAATAAAACCGCCGTCTATTTGGACGGCGGTTTTATTATTTGTCTTTAAGCTTTTAACAGAAAATTTTTCCCTATTATAGTGCAGTTCTCTACCACTTTCAAAACTTGAAAAATTTTCAAGTTTTGAAAGTGAAATATTTCTAAACTTTCATTTTAATTTGCTCCCAAAAGCCACTCTGTTAAGTCAATAACTCTAACCCCTTCAATATCATATTCCTTTTGCAAAGTGCGGGCAATAATTATTTTGGGGTAAGCATCTTTGATTTTTAAAAGTGGCTCTATTTCCCGTTTCAAGGTTGACTGGTCGTGCAAATTTTCTGTAACCTGAATATAAATTTTTTCATTTTGCCGTAATGCCACAAAATCAATTTCTGTTTTGTAAAGCACACCAACATAAATTTCATACCCACGTCGCATCAATTCCAACGCAACTATATTCTCCAAAACTCTGCCATAATCAAAATTACGCCGTCCCAAAAGTGCAGTCCTGAAACCAATGTCCACACAATAATATTTTTCCGAAGTTGCCAAATACCTTTTCCCGTGCAAATCATAGCGGCGCACCGGATAAAAAAGATAAGCGTTATTCAAGAGTTCAATATAATGCCTAATAGTAATATGATTAGTTTTAATATTCCCCGCTTTAAGTGTATTTGTAATTTTTGCAGTACTTGTCAAATTGCTGATATTATCAAGCATAAAATCTGACAAATGACGCAACACTAGTCCGTCCTTAACCTCACCCCGTGCAACCAAATCTTTGGTAACAATTGTATTATAAACATCACGAATATATTGATAACGGTCATTAGTTTCCGTATATTGATAGCATCCGGCAAGACCGCCTGTTTCAAGATAATTCTGCAAAAGAATTTCTGCATTTTTTTCTTTTTTGTGATATTTACAAAATTCATAAAAGGAAAAAGGCAAAACGTGAATTTCAATAAACCGCCCTGTAAATAACGTGGCAAGATCGCTGCTTAACAAAATGGCATTAGAGCCTGTCAGATAAATATCATACTTGCCACTGTTATGCAAACTGTTAATTGCCCTTTCAAATTGAGGACAAAGTTGTACTTCATCCACACACAAAAAATTGTGTTTGCCTTTTTGATATTTCTTTTCCACATAGTTATACAAAGCATTAT
>JAGHTS010000293.1 GCA_018065225.1 Candidatus Phascolarctobacterium caballi | reverse complement strand
TTATTCCAGTTTGTTGCTCTAACTGCCTGATTGAAATGTGGCTTTGAAGATGAAGATTAACCACATTAAGTTTTTCTTCAGTCGTGTTCTACCTGAATTTTTGTCCTTTGGTTTCCATAAAATCACCTACATATACATTATAGCAAAAGAAAAAGTAGGCACTTTTTTAATGTCTACTTTTATCTTACTAGTTCACATTGCACGGATTTTTTTATGTATTATTTTAAAATTAATTTTGTCAGTTCCATCGGTTCAAGAATTTTCCCGTCCTTGTAAACCCGCATATTGCCGCTGGCAATTTCGTCAATCAAAATGACCTCATTGTTGTTGTAGCCAAATTCAAATTTGATATCGTAAAGAACCAAATTTTTTTTCTTTAATTCGTCTGCCACAATTTTAGTGATTTTTAAAGTTTGTGTACGCATAGATGCATACATCTCATGACTCATAATACCTAATGCCACCAAGGCATCTTCGTTTACCAAAGGGTCACCTAAAGCGTCATTTTTAAACGTAGTTTCTACCAGTCCGTCTTTAAGCGGAGTGCCATCTTTGATGTATTCGCCGTAACGACGGACAAAGGAGCCGGTTGCCACCAGGCGGCAAACAACTTCCAATCCGTGACCAAAAACTTTGGCAGGCAAAACTTCCATAGTTGCATCGTCTACATTTGCGCTGATGTAATGGGTTTTGATACCTGCTTTTTTCAAAACTTCAAAAAATAAAACACTGGTTTGAAGGTTGGCCTTGCCAATCCCTTCAATGGTAAGCCCCACGCTGTTTTCACCCGGGTCAAACTTGCCATCTTTACCAGTGCAGTCATCTTTAAATTTTAACAATACATTACCATTATCTAATTGAAACACATCTTTTGTTTTGCCGGAATAAAGTTTTTTCACAATATCCTCCAAATAAAAAAATGGAGCGGGTGAAGGGAATCGAACCCTCTACACGTGGCTTGGGAAGCGACTGCTCTACCAATGAGCTACACCCGCATAATAAAATATTCTAACACATGACAAAATTTTATTCAATGGTAAATAAAAATAAAATTTTATGTGGTTAACAT
>JAGHTS010000082.1 GCA_018065225.1 Candidatus Phascolarctobacterium caballi | reverse complement strand
GATAAAGTAGTAAGATTGATGCCACGAAAGGATTCGCGGGTTGAAGGGTTTGTACATCCTGCTATTGTTACACCATACCCTATACAGGATATTCCGGAGTTTATTTATCACTATACTTATGATAATTGGCAACAATATTATGGAAAGTTTAACAATTATACTGACTTGGCCGCAAAAAAATATTTGGGACAAGGTAAAAAATGTAATGTGTTCCGTGACATAGTTTTAAGACCAATTTGGGCATTTATCAAAGTATATATATTTGACTTAGGATTTTTGGACGGACGTTTGGGTTGGGTTTTTGCGTGGAATCATTTTGTTTATACTATGATGAAATATGAACGCCTTTATGATTTGAAAAAGAGTGGGGGAAAATTATGAAAATTTTATTAACAGGCGGGGCTGGGTTCATAGGTTCCCATACTGCGGTTGAATTATTAAGCAGCGGATTTGAAGTTGTTGTTGTTGATAATTATTCTAATGCTGATGTCAGCGTTAATGACAGAATAATTCAGGCGGCAAAATGGCAAATAAAAAATTTTGGCGAAAAGCCGAAAACAGATAATGATGTTCTGCCCATAACTTTTTATTATGGCGATTGCCGTGACGGTGTCTTTATGGATTCTATTTTCCGTGAACAGGAAATTGATGCAGTCATTCATTTTGCAGGACTTAAAGCAGTAGGCGAGTCGGTAGAGAAACCTTTGGAATATTATGATAATAACATAGGCAGCACACTGGTTTTGCTTAATGTCATGAAAGACCATAATATCAAAAAATTGATTTTCAGTTCATCAGCCACAGTATACAGTGCAGACAACCAAATGCCTTTAGATGAAAATTCCCAAACAGGTAATTGTACAAATCCTTATGGCTGGACAAAATATATGATAGAACAGATTTTGCAGGGAGTTGCAACGGCAGACAAAGAATGGTCAATAGTATTGTTGCGATATTTTAATCCCGTTGGAGCGCACGCATCGGGGTTAATTGGCGAAGAACCAAATGGCATCCCCAATAATCTTATGCCTTATATTTGCCGTGTGGCGGCAAAAAAATTGCCAAAGTTAAATGTCTTTGGCAATGATTATCCAACAAAAGATGGTACAGGGGTAAGAGATTATATTCATGTGGTTGATTTGGCAAAAGGGCATGTGGCGGCACTAAGTTATTTGTACCGGCATAATGGTGCGGAAGCAATCAATCTTGGTACCGGTCAGGGTTATTCTGTTTTGGATATGCTTAATGCTTTTGAAAAAGTTAATAATGTAAAAGTTTCTTATGAAATTACAGCTCGTCGTGCAGGGGATGTGGCAGTTGTTTATGCCAATCCGTCCAAAGCAAAAAAGGAATTGTTGTGGGAAGCGGAAATGGGCTTGGAAGATATGGTGCGTGATGCGTGGGGATATATGGTGAAAAAATAGATTATTTTAGAGAAAATTTTTGGAGAATATTCTGAAAGGGGTCTATAGAAGAAGATTGCTATGAGAAATATTGTAATGCTTATTGCTATGCACAAACCTGCTTGGATTCCAAATGATGAAATGTTTATGCCATTATTTGTGGGGGCTGAAGGAAAAGAAAATTGGGGCAATGAAAAAGATGTTGTTGGAGATAATAGTGGGGATAATATATCCATAAAAAATCCATTTTATTGTGAATTAACAGGACTATATTGGGCATGGAAAAATTTAAATTGTGATTATATTGGATTGAGTCACTATCGTCGTTATTTTGCTATCGTTATTTTGCTAAGGATATTTTTCTAAAAACAGTTGAGTATAGGCGAAAAACAATATTGACACAAAAGGATATTGATAAGCTTCTTGACGAGGGGGATATTTTATTACCGAAAAAATCATTTCTTGGCGATGATACTGTACGGTCATTTTATGAACGGGCACATGTTGCACGAGATTTGGCAATAGTTGAAAATATTATATCTGCACGTTATCCTGAATATTTGGGCAGTTTTAATAAAATTATGAATGAACATAGTATTGCGTATTATAATATGTTTGTAATAAAAAAAGAGTTATTTAATGAATATTGTATATGGTTATTTAGTATACTGTTTGAAACAGAACGCAAAATAGATTTAAGTAGTTATGATGATTACCAAAAAAGAGTATTTGGATTTCTTGCAGAAAGATTGTTTAGTGTGTGGATTGACTATAAAAAGTTGAAGCCTGTATATTGTAAGGTTACAAAATTATTTGAAGAAGATAGATTTTTTGTTAAGAAATATTGGTATAAATTACAAGACTGTGTATGTTATCATTTCGGTGTTAAATCGTAATATATTGTAATGATTATGTATTCAATTATCGATATAGGACAATAAGAATAGTAAATATGTAATTGAAGATTTAGTTACATGAATGTTGTTGTGAAAAGGGTTGCAAGTTAAAATGCGAATAGCAATATTAGAAACTATAGTAATGCCTGCAGGGCATGAAGTAGAATTTGACAGGATGTTAGTGGATGAGTTGAAGCGTCAAGGGCATACTCCAATTTTTTTTGTACCTCAAAAATTTCCTTTTAAGTTGAATTATAAATGTGAAGTTGAATATTTGGATGGAGGGGAAGTTGTTACCTATGCAGGAGCCAATCGTTTGCAAAAACTTTTTTTATCATTAAAACGGGAACAACGACGGCGTGCTTGGTTTAATTCTGCGTATCAAAAAATTTGTGAACATAAATGTGATATGTTGATTATTCCGACAGCAACTTATCGCTATCTTAAAGCAATTCGGGATACTAATCTTAAAAATTCACCCGTGCCAATCAGCATGATTTTTCATGGCATTAATCCTCATGAAAAGGCAAACTTTGTTAAGCAAGCTAAATTGACCGAAAAATATACAAATATCAAGCTTAAGGTTATTACTTTAAGAAATGACTTTGTTAAGGATAATTTATATAATGTTGATTTGATTTATCCGCCGGTGTTTAAACCCATGGATTTTGATCCGGATAAAAATCTTACTTTACATACCCCTTTAATTTTGGGTTTTTATGGTCAGTATCGTCGGGAAAAAAACATTCGTTTTTTTCTTGATGCATTTAGGCAGGCAAAATTTTCTGTACCAGTAAAACTTATTTGTCAGGGAGCGACTGCCATGCAGGAAGACAGTGATGAATTTGAGAAAATTATTGCTGAATATAAAGATGTGAAAGGCATAGAATTCTGGCATAAAAATTTAATTGGCAAAGAATGGCAACGGGCATTGATGGATTGTGATGTAATTGTGGCACCATATGCGGCGGAGCGTTATCGTTATCATTGGAGTGCCATGTCTTTTACAGCCATTGGCTTTTATAAACCTATTTTGCAATCTCCTGAAATGAATCCGGAAGTAATGGAAGAATTTAATGTTGGAGAAATCGTTAATTTAGATAGTGTAGATAAATTGAGCAAGCAGTTAGAAAACTTTGTGAATAATTATGCTGATAAAGTTAAGGATTACAGCATTGATTTGGCAAAAGCCAATGAAAAATATAGTCATGAAAAGTTAATACGGAATGTGTTAAATTAATGGAGAAAATCAATGAAAATTTTGTTGACAGAGTTAGGCAATGCAGTTAATGCACAAGGTGGAATCGAAAAAGTTATATGTAATATGGCTAACGCATTTACAAAGCGTGGACACGAAGTGGCGATTATGGTTTTTGATAAGCGGGAAGGCGGAATGGCCTTTCCGTTGGATAATCGTGTAAAATTTCTTAATCCTGGAGCGGGTAATCGTATTAGCCGGACATGGGTTAATATATTGAATATCTTTCGCAAGGGAAAATGGAACAAGGAGGCCGCACAACATAGGCATTTAACAAATAAGATGGCAAAAGTTATCGCTCCGGTTATTAATGAGCTCAAGCCAGACATTATTATTGGCCATGACCTTAAGTCAGCAATAATTTTTAATGATTATATAGTTGAGCGAGCACCATATATTTCATTGTTTCATTTCAGCCCGGAAATTACTTTGGAAAATCCAAATTTTAGGTCATGTTTTAAAAACGTAAATGGTATAGTTGTGCTTTTGCCAAGCTTTGTGCAAAGGGTTCAAAATATGACTCATAATAACAATGTTTTTGTTATTCCTAACATTGTGCCGCAATATGATGAAGTAGCTGATTATTCTGCAAAAACCATTGTTAACGTGGCACGCATAGAAAGAAAATCCAAACGTCAAATGGATATAGTGGAGGCCTTTAATAAACTGCAAAAAGATTTCCTGGATTGGCATGTGGAGTTTTGGGGTGACACTAATTTTGACAAAACATATTTTGCAGAACTTCAGCAAAAGGTTCAGGAATATGGCTTGCAAGATAAAATAATTTTTGGCGGCAAAACTGATAAAGTTTCAGCAAAATTAAAACAGGCATCTGTTTTTGCTTTTCCGTCGGAATACGAAGGATTTCCTTTGGCAATGACGGAAGCCATGAGTATGGGCTTGCCTGCGGTGGGGTATAAAACTTGTTCAGCAGTGAATGAAATAATTAAAGATGGCGAGAACGGTTATCTTTGTGATTTTACTGTTGATTCATTGACAGACAAACTACGCCAACTGATGCAAGATGAAGATTTAAGACGGAAACTTGGTACTCAAGCGAAAAAAGATATGCAACAATATGATGAGAACAAAATTTGGGACGAGTGGGAAAAATTAGGAAGGAAATTTTTATAGATATGGCAGACAAAACGCAGTATTTCTTGGCAATTCGCAAACGAAAAAATAATGATAGATTTTTTGAGGATCCGGAATATAAGTTCACTGAGTTAGAAATTGATTGCGGTGACCGTTGGTGGTTGGCAGATCCTTTTCTTTTTGAAAAGGATGGGATTACCTATATTTTTTATGAAGCATATGATCTATATTTACATAGAGGCAAAATAGGGTATAGTATTTTGAATGGTACGGAAGCTTCAAAACCAAAAATTGTATTGAATTGTCCATACCATTTATCTTTTCCATATATTTTTGAAAAAGATGGAGAAATTTATATGATGCCGGAAACTAATGAGATTGAAGCAATCAGATTATTCAAGGCAAAAAAATTTCCAGACGAGTGGGAAGAAGATAAAATTTTGGTAAACAAGATATGTGCATGTGATACAATATTGTTGGAGAATTGTGAC
>JAGHTS010000198.1 GCA_018065225.1 Candidatus Phascolarctobacterium caballi | reverse complement strand
GAATTAACTACCATTATGCCTAAATAGTTCGCAATGGAAAGAATAATATGGACAGAATAACAAAAATATTTCACATTTTTGGTTGAGATAGTTTGCAACATTTAGTACAATATGTATAAATGATTAGGAGGGGGCATTATGAAAGTAGCGATTATTATGGGCAGTAATTCTGATTGGCCTGTGTTGGAGCCGGCAGAGAAAACTTTAAAAGATTTTGGTGTTGAGGTTGAAGTTACGGTTGCCAGCGCCCACCGTACTCCTGAAGTGGTGCAGAAATTTGCTGCGGAGGCACGGTCACGGGGTGTGGAAGTGATTATTGCGGCGGCCGGTGCGGCGGCACATTTGGGCGGCGTGGTTGCTTCTTATACAACATTGCCTGTAATTGGTATTCCTATTAATGCCACTCCTTTGGGCGGTATGGATGCTTTGCTTAGTTTTGTGCAGATGCCGGGCGGTATTCCTGTGGCGACTATGGCGATTAACGGTGCAAAAAATGCGGCATTGTTTGCTATACAGATTTTGGCAACGGCTCATCCTGAACTTGTAGCCAAATTGGTGGCGGACAGGGAAAAAATGAAAAAAGAGGTTGCAGAAAAAGCAGCCAAATTAGAGGCATTGCGTAAGGTGTAGGAAGGAACGGTTTATGAAAGACGAATGTGGTGTTTTTGGAATATTTAATCCGCAGGTGGATGTTGCCCAATATACTTATTGGGGGTTGTTCAGTTTGCAGCATCGGGGTCAGCAGTCCGCAGGTATTTGTACGGCGGACGGAAAAAAGATGCGGAGCAAAAAGGGCAAAGGATTGGTGCTGAAAGTTTTTGGCAAGGGGTTTGACGACTTGCAGGGGCATTTGGCTTTGGGGCATGTGCTGTACAGTAATGCGGGTTTGGATCAGGAAATTAATATTCAGCCATTGCGTGTGTTTTATGATGACGGGGATTTGGCTTTGGCTTGTAACGGTACGATAAATAACGCCGGCGCGTTGCGGCATGATTTGCAGAAACGGGGCGTTATTTTTAATACTACGGTGGACAGTGAAGTTGTTTTGCAGTTGATTGCGTGCAGTAAAAAACCGACATTTGAAGAACGGGTGGCGGATGCGTTGATGCAGTTGAAGGGTGCGTTTGCTTTGGTGTTGATGACTGATAAAAAACTAATTGCTGTCCGTGACCGTTACGGGTTCAGACCTTTATGTTTGGGAAAGATGGAGGGTGGCTGGTGTGTTGCCAGCGAAAGTTGTTCTTTTGATTTGGTGGGTGCGGAACTTGTGCGGGATATTAAGCCGGGTGAAATGTTGGTGATTGACAATGGGGAAAAGGAGCCGGTTTCCAAAATGTGGTGTTCGCAGATGCCCGACAATTGTGCCCATTGTGTGTTTGAATACGTGTATATTGCCCGTAATGATTCACGGATTGATAAGCAGGATGTGTATGCGGCAAGGGTTAATTTGGGCAGGCAACTTGCCAAG
Source organism: Candidatus Phascolarctobacterium caballi (assembly GCA_018065225.1). GTDB lineage: Bacteria > Bacillota > Negativicutes > Acidaminococcales > Acidaminococcaceae > Phascolarctobacterium_B > Phascolarctobacterium_B caballi. The sequence goes on along the minus strand of JAGHTS010000198.1, from coordinate 5,898 downwards.
GAAACAAAAGGAAAGTTTAAGGCGGATGTGGTGATTTCGGTGCCTGATTCGGGTACGCCTGCGGCACAGGGTTTTGCTATGGAAAGCGGGTTGCCGTTTATGGAAGGTTTGACTAAAAACCGTTATGTGGGGCGGACTTTTATTCAGCCGACACAGGTGCAACGGTTAAATTCTGTTCGGCTTAAATTGAATCCTGTGCGTTGTGTGGTGAAAGGAAAATCATTGGTAGTGGTGGATGATTCTATTGTACGGGGTACGACCAGCGCCAAACTGATAAAATTATTGAAGGGTGCGGGGGCAAAGGAAGTGCATATGGTGATTACTTCCCCGCCTGTGGTGGACTGTTGCTATTATGGGGTTGATACCCGTGATAAGGCGACATTGATTTCCACCCGTTGCAGTAAGGATGAAATTTGTAAAGAAATTGGTGCTGATACATTGAATTATATTTCGTTAGAGGGGATGAAAGAGGCGTGTACTGCTGTAGTGCCAAATGATTTGTGTTGCGCCTGCTTTAATTCCCAATATCCGGATGGCAGTGACAAAGTGGCTGCCAAAGATCCGGTACCAGTTTGGTTGGAGGATTGATTATGAGTGATGAAAAAGAAGTTTTGACTTACGCAGATGCTGGTGTGGATATTGATGCCGGCAATAAGGCGGTGGAGTTGATGAAGGACAGTGTCCGTTCAACTTACCGTAGCGAGGTGCTTGGTGATTTGGGCGGTTTTGGCGGTTTGTTTGCTTTGAATGTGAAAAAATACAAAGAGCCGATTTTGGTTTCGGGTACGGATGGTGTGGGGACAAAATTAAAATTGGCTTTTATGATGGACAAGCACGATACCATTGGTCAGGATGTGGTGGCGATGTGTGTGAATGATATTTTGGTACAGGGTGCGGAGCCATTGTTTTTCCTTGATTATATTGCGGTAGATAAAGTAGATTCGCAAAAGGTTGCGGATATTGTTAAGGGGGTGGCAGCTGCCTGCAAGGAAAGCGGCTGTGCCTTGATTGGTGGGGAAACTGCGGAAATGAGCGGCTTTTATGCCAAAAATGAATATGATATTGCAGGGTTTTGCGTAGGTGTTGTGGACAAAGAAAAATTGATTACCGGGGAGAAAGTTAAGCAGGGGGATGTGCTGATTGGTTTGCCGTCCAGCGGTGTGCACAGTAACGGTTTTTCTTTGGTACGGAAAATTGTTTTTGACAAAATGCAATATAATTTGAATAATTTTGTTAGTGAGTTCGGCAGTACGTTGGGTGAAGCATTGCTAACACCCACCCGTTTGTATCCAAAAACCGTTTTGCCCTTGTTAAAAAAATTTGATATTCATGGTATGGTACACATTACAGGCGGCGGTTTTTATGACAATATTCCCAGAGTGCTGCCCAAAGATTGTGACGCTTTGGTTGATACAAATGCATGGGAAATGCCGGTGGTATTCAAAAAATTGCAGGAATGGGGTAATGTTCCTTGGGCAGAAATGTACCGTACATTTAATATGGGTGTAGGTATGATTTTGGTAGTTGATGCCAAGGAAGCGGATTTGGTAAAGGCATATTTGCGGGTAAAAAATGAAAAGTTCTTTAATATTGGTAAAATTGTGGCAGGCAGTCAAAAAACGATGTTGAAAGGCGGAGTTTTTGGTGAGTAAAAAGGTAGGGATTTTAGTTAGTGGCAGAGGCAGTAATTTGCAGGCAATTATTGATAAAATTGATGATGGGACTTTGCCTTTGCAAATAGAGGTTGTGATTAGTGATATACCTGATGTTTATGCTTTGGAAAGGGCACGGCAGGCAGGGATAAAGACAGTTGTTGTTAACCGCAAGGAGTTTGCTGACAGGGAAAGTTTTGAAGATAAGCTTAATGAAGCGTTAGGGCAGGTTGATGGTGTGGTGTTGGCAGGGTTTATGCGGATTTTAAGCGAAAAGTTTATTAACAAATGGTATCATAAAATTATTAATATTCATCCTGCATTGTTGCCAAGTTTTGTTGGTCTGCATGCCCAACGTCAGGCAAATGATTATGGGGTGAAAGTGGCAGGGTGTACGGTGCATTTTGTAGATGCGGGAACGGATACGGGCCCTATTATTTTGCAAAAGGTTGTGCCTGCCTATTTTGAGGATGACGAAGATATTTTGGCAGCAAGGATTTTGGAGCAGGAACATTTGGCTTTGCCTGAGGCGTTGAAGCTGTGGGCGGAGGACAGATTGGAAATTGTGGGCAGAAAAGTTAAAATCAAATTGTAATAATTTTTAGAAGGAGGCAGGAACATGAAAATTAAGAGAGCGTTGATTTCGGTTTCGGATAAGACAGGTGTGGTGGAACTGGCAAAGTTTTTGCATGAAAATGGTGTAGAGATTATTTCTACCGGTGGAACGATGAAAGCAATTAAGGATGCGGGTATTCCTGTGACCTATGTCAGTGATGTAACAGGATTTCCTGAAATTATGGATGGCAGGGTAAAAACTCTAAACCCTAAAATTCATGGGGCAATTTTGGCGGTAAGGGATAATCCAGAACACATGGCTGCTTTGCAAAAACATGGCATTACCCCGATTGATTTGGTGGTAGTAAATTTGTATCCGTTTAAGGAAACGGTTGCCAAACCAAATGTGACAGAAGCAGAATGTATTGAAAATATAGATATTGGCGGGCCTGCTATGGTACGGGCTTCTGCCAAAAATTTTAAAGATGTGGTGATTGTGACTTACCCCAGCCGTTATGCAGGGTTGATGAAGATGTTGCAGGAAAAAGGTGATGTGGATTTGCGTACCCGTAAGGAATTGGCATTGGAAGCATTTACCCATACCCATGAATATGACGGCATGATTGCCAAATATTTGGCAGATACTTTGAAATAACAAGAAAGCGAAAGGGCAGTTCATGAAAATATTACTTATTGGCAGTGGTGGCAGGGAACATGCTTTGGCATGGAAATTAAGTCAAAGTGAAAAAGTTGAACATATTTACTGCGTCCCCGGTAATCCGGGTATGGCAACTGTTCCCAAATGTGAAAATGTTGCATTGGATACTGCTGATTTAAATTGTTTGGCGGATTTTGCAGAAAAAAATAATGTGGAATTAACGGTTGTGGGACCCGAGGTACCATTGGTGGCGGGAATTGCAGATGTGTTTGAGGCACGTGGCTTGGCTGTTTTTGGACCTAAAAAATTGGCGGCACAACTGGAAGGCAGTAAATCTTTCAGCAAGCAACTAATGGCAAAATATCATATTCCTACGGCATTTTTTAAGGTATGCAATACAGCCGCAGAGGCAAAAGAGTTTGTCCGTATGAAAGGTGTACCCATTGTTGTTAAGGCGGACGGCCTTGCCGCAGGCAAAGGTGTGGTGGTTGCCATGACAATGGAGGAGGCCTTTGATGCAGTTGATATGATGATGGGTGACAAAAAATTTGGTGCAGCAGGGGCAAGGGTTGTAGTAGAAGAATTTATGGAGGGTGAAGAAGCCAGTTTGCTGGCTTTTACAGATGGCAAGACAGTAGTACCGATGATTGCTGCACAAGACCATAAAAGAGTTTATGACGGAGATAAGGGACCAAACACAGGCGGTATGGGTGCGTATGCACCTGCACCGGTCATGACCGATGCATTAAAAAGAATCGCCACAGAAACCATATTGAAGCCAGTAGTAAATGCATTGCAGGCAGAAAGGATGCCATATAAAGGTTGTTTGTATGCAGGGTTGATGATAAATGGGAACAGTGTAAAAGTTGTGGAGTTTAATTGTCGTTTTGGTGACCCCGAAACACAGGCGGTTTTGCCTTTGCTTGACAGTGATTTGGCGGAAATTATGTTGGCTTGTACCAATGGGACTTTAAAATCAGATATGGTCAGATGGAAAGATGAGGCGGCAGTTTGTGTGGTTATGGCAAGTGGCGGTTATCCTGAAAAATATGATAATGGCAAACAAATAACTGGATTGAATGATGCAAAAAGTATTTTGGATACAGTAGTTTTTCATGCAGGAACAAAAAATATTGGTGATATAGTAGTTACAAATGGCGGCAGGGTTTTGGGAGTGACAGCAGTACGCAAAACCATTGCTGCTGCCCAACAGGCGGCGTATGAAACAGTTGATAAGATTGATTTTGCTGGAAAATATTTTAGAAAAGATATTGCGTGGCGGGCATTAAAGCGGTAAAATAGTAAAAATATATTTTTATACGGAGGGGAAAAATGGCTTTTTATTATGACGAACCTGCACATACTTTTAGTGAATATTTGTTGGTGCCGGGTTATAGTGACGATAAGTGTATTCCTACTAATGTCAGTTTGCGTACGCCTTTGGTGAAGTTCAAGAAAGGTGAACAACCTGCGATTACCATGAATATTCCGCTGGTATCGGCAATTATGCAATCAGTGTCAGGTGAAAAACTTGCTGTTGCTTTAAGCCGTGAAGGCGGGATTTCTTTTATTTATGGTTCACAAACTATTGAGGAAGAAGCGGCAATGGTGGCAAGGGTAAAAGCCCATAAAGCGGGATTTGTACCCTCTGATTCCAATATCAGTCCCGAAGCGACTTTGGCAGATTTGCTGGCATTAAAAGAGCGTACCGGACACAGTACAACAGCAGTTACAGAAGATGGAACATTAAACACAAAATTAGTCGGACTTGTTACTAGTCGGGATTATCGTCCCAGCCGTATGAAACCTGACTTGAAAGTAAAAGAGTTTATGACTCCTGTCAGCAAACTGATTTATGCCAAAAAGAACATTAGTTTGCAAGATGCCAATGATATGTTGTTTGAAAAAAAATTGAACACCTTGCCGGTGTTGGACGATGATGGCAAACTTTTGTATTTTGTTTTTCGCAAGGATTATGCAACGCATAAGGAATATCCTTTGGAGTTATTGGATGAAAAAAAGCGTCATGTGGTGGGTGCGGGGATAAATACCCGTGACTATGCAGAGCGTGTTCCGGCATTGATTAATGCAGGTGCTGACGTAATTTGCATAGATTCCAGCGAAGGGTTTAGCGCTTGGCAGGCAATTACTTTGAAATGGATAAGGGATAAGTATGGTGACAAAGTAAAAGTTGGTGCAGGCAATGTTGTAGATGGTGAAGGTTTCCGTTTCTTGGCAGAAGCAGGAGCAGATTTTGTCAAAGTTGGTATTGGCGGCGGCTCAATTTGTATCACAAGGGAACAAAAGGGAATTGGACGTGGACAGGCAACCGCATTGATTGATGTGGCAAAAGCCCGTGATGAATATTTTAAGGAAACAGGTATTTATGTGCCTATTTGCAGTGACGGCGGAATTGTTTATGATTACCATATGACATTGGCTTTGGCAATGGGTGCGGATTTCTTGATGTTGGGACGTTATTTTGCCCGTTTTGACGAAAGCCCGACCAATAAAGTTGTTATCAATGGTTCATATATGAAAGAGTATTGGGGTGAAGGAAGCGCCAGAGCAAGAAATTGGCAGCGTTATGATTTGGGTGGGGCTCAAAAGCTGAGTTTTGAAGAAGGCGTTGATTCTTATGTGCCTTATGCAGGAAGTTTGAAAGATAACGTTAACCTTACTTTAAGCAAGGTGCGTAGCACTATGTGTAATTGTGGGGCATTGACTATTCCTGAATTGCAGCAGAAAGCGAAATTGACTTTGGTTTCGGCAACCAGTATTGTGGAAGGTGGGGCGCATGATGTGTTGTTGCGTGACAGTGTAGCCCATAGTGAAAATTTTCCGAAGTAATATTTGAGAGAAAAATTATTGTTAAAAAAGATGTTTCCTGTAATTTACGGGAAACATCTTTTTTGTTTATAAATTATAGACGGTTTTGTATACAAAACTTAGGATTTTGTATACAAAACTGCCAAATTTCACAAAAATGCGTTCTAAAAATCACGTGATATTTAACAAATATCACGTGATTTT
>JAGHTS010000029.1 GCA_018065225.1 Candidatus Phascolarctobacterium caballi | reverse complement strand
TTTTGTACTGTGGTCAAATGAATCCGTTGTTTTTTATTTAATTCATAAGATTTGTCAAAATAGGCAAATGGTGCAGGTACCTTGCCTGCGGCTATTTTTTCTTGGGTGGCATCTTGCTCAACTTTTTGTTGTGCCTCCAATAAAATTGCGTCAAAAGTTTCAAAAGTTTTTTCGTCCTGAATATCTTTGTCCACACAATATTTTATAACATGGTGCATAACTTTCATAATTGCCGCATCCAAGCCGTTATCTTTAACAATCGGGCTGATGTCCACACCCCAACTGAAAAGTTTTTGCATATAATCAGACAAAAATACAATTTTTTCCAAACGTCCCATTCCCGGACGGCCGGAATGATAGGCAATGGCGGCCAAAATTTCCTTATCGGTGACCCCAAACTCTTTTTCGGCAATTACAGCCCCAACCCTGCCGTGCAAACTGTGGGGATTGTTTCTTTCCGCAGTAGTGACTATCAACCCGTTGGTCAAAGCCATTTCCAAAAGTTTTTCTACAGGTATCTGCTTTGCCACATCATGCAAAAGTCCTGCCAATATTGCTTTTTCTACTGAATAGCCGTCATACCCGGCAATTTTCCCTGCCCATTCGGAAACATAATAACAATGCCGTTTACGTTTTTCTGTCAGGCGTTTTTCCAATTCGTCTTTTATTTGTTCAACTGTGTACATTTGATTTCTCCTTTAAATAATAATGATAACACATTTTATTAAATATAAGCAACAAACCGGTTATTGAGTTATAGCAGGTTTTCTTTACCAAATTGTAAAAAATACAATAAAAATCAGATTTTTTTGCTTTTGCAACTGCCATTTTTACAAAAATGCGTTCCCAATCTAACGTTAGATTTATTTTGACTTTTTACATTTTGTAAAATAAAAAGTCAAAGGATATTGTTTAAAATTCATATTTTTGATAAAAATCTGGGGTTTTGTATACAAAAAGTACGATTTTGTATACAAAACTACCGAAAAATTTGTTTTGAAAATGTCAAATTTCACAAAA
>JAGHTS010000255.1 GCA_018065225.1 Candidatus Phascolarctobacterium caballi | reverse complement strand
TTTTGTGAAATTTGACATTTTCAAAACAAATTTTTCGGTAGTTTTGTATACAAAATCGTACTTTTTGTATACAAAACCCCAGATTTTTATCAAAAATATGAGTTTTAAACCATATTATTTCACTTTAGAAAAATAGCAAAAGTTAAAGTAAAAGTAACGTTACTTTTAAAACCGATTTTCACAAAATTCATTTTACCACAATAGTAATATTATGTTCATCTGCCAAAGCAATTGTCTTTTCCTTTTCAACAATCAATGCCCCATCGGCTTCCAAAATAATCCCCGTTGCCCCCGCCTTAATCATATTTTGCAATGTTGTAACACCAAAACCCGGGATATCAAACCGTTGGTCCTGATTTGGTTTAGCCGTCTTGGCAACAATTACATTGCCACGTCCCAGTTCACCGCCTCTTAAAATACACTTATCTGTGCCTTCAATCGCTTCTACCGCCATTACCGCCCTGTTTTTAACCACAACCGTTTGCCCAATATCCAAACCGCCGATGGCTTTTGCCATTTGGAAACCAAATTCCATATCCGCCAATTCTGCTTCCGTCGGTTTACGTTTGGTAATCACACCCGGCTTGGATAACAAAGGTTTTATCAGTTCTGTCTGATTCATCACATTAAAACCTTCTTTTTGCAGTTCCTTAACAATCGCCAACATTATGGTGTCATCCTTGCGGTCCGGAACACTTGCCAAAATCTTTAAGGCACGCAAATCAGGAATAATTGCACCCGCTTTATACAAAACCTCTTTGGTGACCTTGCCAATCATAGTTACATCCGTAACCGCTTCCTGTTTTAAAGTTTTGAAAATCTTGCCGATTTTGCCAATATTAATTTCGTAGTATGCATCCACCACAGTTTGAAGTTCCAAATCAATGTCAGGCACCACTCCAACTGCCACTACACGCAAACCCTGTTGTTTGGCACTCACAGCCACTTCAACAGGCAAATGACCTATTCCGCACAAAATACCAAGTACTGGCATTTTAACCCCTGCGGGTACGCAAAATTCCGCGACCGCCTTCCAATTCTAACCGTAAAAATTCCAACAAATGCTCAGTCGCATCATTATGCAAAATTTCTTTATCAATTTTTTCAATAGCAATTTCCAAACGATTTTTTTGATGATACAAAATACGAAACGCTTTTTTCAAACTTAACCGTTTTTCCTCATCAAAACCTGCCCGTTCCAATCCAATAACATTCAATCCGCTAACAAAAGACGGGTCACCTGCCGCAATCATATAAGGAGGAATATCCTGTGCAATACGTGCCATCCCACCAATCATAACATTACGGCCAACTCTGGTAAATTGGTGAACCGCAGCCAAACCGCCAATAATCGCTTTATCTTCCACAACCACATGCCCCGCCAAAGTAGCGTTGTTTGACATAATAACATCATTTCCAACCTGACAATCATGGGCGGCGTGAGTATAAGCCATCATTAAAACATTATTGCCAATACGGGTGACACCGCCACCGTCTGCTGTGCCACGATGTACTGTACAACATTCACGAAAAACACAATTGTCACCAATAACTGTTTTAGTAATTTCACCGGCAAATTTTAAATCTTGCGGTTCTGCCCCAATACTGCTGCCGGGCCAAAACACACAATTCTTGCCGGCAGTTGTATAACGATGAATATATGCGTGAGCCATAACCTTACAGCCATCACCTAAAACCACATCACTGTCAATAATGGCATAGGGCCCCACTTCAACATTTTTACCCAATTTTGCCCCAGAATCAATAATCGCTGTTGGATGAATTAAGTTCTTTTCTGCCATAATTTTCACTCCTTATCAGTTTTTCTTGGGCTTTGCCAAAGCAAAATGACATTCACATTGACAGGCAATCTGCCCGTCCACACGTCCTACACATTTTACCACACCCATTGTATTTCGTACAATTTTTGTAATAACCGCTTCCGTTATCAATACATCTCCGGGTACAACCTGACGCTTAAACTTGGCATTGCTGATTCGTCCAAACATTGGTAATTTGCTACGGTTTTCTTCCGGATACATCAATGCAATTCCCCCGACCTGTGCCATAGCTTCAATCAACAAAACTCCCGGCATAATTGGATGCTCCGGAAAATGCCCTTGAAAAAACAATTCATTCCCGGTAATACATTTAACCCCAACTGCCCGTTTCATCGGTTCCAATTCTATAACCTTATCCACCAAAAGCATTGGATACCTATGGGGTAATATCTTGCGAATTTCTGTAATGTCCAAAACTTTTGTTATTTTTTCATATACTGGAATATTATTTTTCCTGTCAACCATTATCTCTGCCCTTATTTTCCTTTCCTGTATTCCTCAATTTTTTTCGCCACAGCACTATTAAATGCGTGACCAGTAGTAACACAAATAACATGTGCCTTAATCGGTCCCAATAAATACAAATCACCAATTACATCCAAAATCTTGTGGCGAATCAATTCATTGTCGAATCTTGGCACACTTAAAATCTTTTCATTGTCAAAAACCACACAGTTTTCCAATGTGCCACCCTTACCCAAGCCAAGTTTTTTTAACATCTCCAATTCCTGTGTAAATGCCACCGTCCGTGCTGACATAATTTCTTTTGCAAAACTTTCCGGTGTCAATGTAATGTCAAAATATTGCGTACCCAAAAGTGGATGCTTGTTGATAGACGTAAAAGAAATTCTATATTCTTCATAAGGTTTCACTACAATATACTTTTCCTTATCATAAGCTGAAAATTCCCTGTCAACTGCATAAACCTGACGTTCAGCTTCCTGTTCAACCAGTCCCGCCTGTTTAATCAGTTCGCAAAAAACTTTGGCACTACCATCTGTAACTGGCGGTTCCGGAGAATTCATTTCCACAATAACATTATCAACTTCCATCATACTAAATGCTGCCATCAAATGTTCTACTGTAAAAACTTCAGCTCCATTTTCGGCAATAGTAGTTGCTTTTACTGTACTTGATACAAGTTCCGGTCTCGCATGAATTGACGGTATATCTGCCAAATCTTTCCTAACATACACCACACCAGTACCCACAGGGGCGGGCTTCAAAGTCATAGTAACTTCCAAACCACTGTGTAGACCATTACCGCTATATGTAATTGCTTTTGCAAGTGTTTTCTGTTTCATAAAATCTCCTATTATTTTTTATGGATGATGTCCATGTTTATTCTCATCGTATTTAGGGTCAAAACGCTGATGGCCGTCTTTCCAACGGTCATGAACCCAAAACCACATGGACGGGTCACTTACAATTTCATTTTCCATTATATCTACAAGTTCCCGCATTACTCTTTCGTAATCATCTTTACCATTACACACTAATGATGGATAAATTTTAATGGTAAATTTGCCATCATCTTTATTGTGTATAAAAATTGGCACAATAGGTGCTTTATTCAATCTGCTTAATGCTACTGCTCCATCAGGTACAATACACTCTTTGCCAAATATTTTTAATCTAACACCTATATCATTTGTATCTTGATCATAAAGGACGCCAATAATCTTCTTTTTTTTCAACATCCGAACAATCTGCAAATGATTGTTTTCGCCACGATTATAAACTATCTTCTGCCCGACTAATTCCCGATACTCATTTAATAACCGATTTATACCACTTTGATTTTGCCGCCTTACTATAGAGAAAACAGGGTATCCGTACAATCCTACAAACGCACCTAAAATTTCCCAATTCCCGTAATGGGCAGTTACCATTACTACACCATTATCTTTTTGATAAGCGGTTTCTAAATTATCCAACCCATCTACAACAATTTCTTCATCAAGTTTCTGTTTGTTAAGTAACGGAAATCGCAACACTTCCACTACCATTCTCCCAAAACGTGATAAACTTTCTTCTGCAATTTTCTTTGCTTTTATATTATCAACACCCAAACATTCTTGAATGTTGGCAACTGCCATATCCAAACGCCATTTTGGACAAAATTTTACAGCCAGCCAACCTAAAAATTTAGCTATATTATTATTTACAAATTTTGGTGTCCAGCACAAAAATATACTAATCAGCTTTGTGAAATGATACACTACTAAATCAACCTCTTGTACTTTAATCTTTTTGCAAAGTCGCCACAAGTTTTTCCAAATTTTTTACACGTTTAAGCAAATCACCAACTCTATTTAACTCTGCTTCACGACGCATCCACTCTTTCAGCGGTTTTTCAGGAAAACCGCCCATTTGTTTGCCATCTCCCACGTTTTTGGTAATACCGGTTCTGCCTGCAAATAAATTATTACTACCAATAACAATATGCCCATTAACTGCAACCTGACCTGCAAAAGTATTATTATCACCAATTGTTGTACTGCCTGCCACACCAACCCCAGCACACAAAAAACAATTTTTCCCGACAGTAACATTATGTCCAATATGAACTAAATTATCTATCTTTGTTCCTTTACCAATTACTGTATGCCCAACAGTTGCCCTATCAACAGTACTGTTACAACCTATTTCTACATCATCTTCAATAATAACATTACCTGTCTGCAAAACTTTTGTGTGTGTACCATCTTCCTGATTAACGTAACCAAACCCATCTCCGCCAATAACAGCTCCCGGCTGTAAAATAACCTTATTACCAAGCACACATTTCTCACGAACAACGCTATTAGGATACAACAAACATTCTTTACCAATTTTTACATCCCTGCCAATATATGCATACGGATATATTACTGTATTATCCCCAACATCTGCACCATCTTCAATATATGCAAAAGCACCAACTGCAACTTTTTCCCCAAGTTTTGCAGAAGGTGCTACAAAAGCATATTTGCTTACAACTCTATCTATTTCCAATTGCGGACGAAAAACCTCCAGTAATGTAGCAAATGCCACTTTGGGGTCTTTTACACGAATAACTGGTCTATCTGTTAATTCGCATTCACCAAATGCCAAAATCATCGCTCCCGCAAGAGAACGATGACATTCAACTACATAAGGCGGTATCGCAAAACTTATGTCCTGTTTCCCCGCCGCTTCTAACCCATTTACTCCTGTAATCAATAATTTTGGATTATCATTTTCCACAACACCATTGATAATCCCCGCTATCTCTTTAACTGATTTTCCCATTTTATTTTAATTGTTCCAAAACGTCAGCAGTAATATCAATCCCACCATTCGGTACTGCCTCTTTCAATAATACTGCCCCTAATTTCTTTTGCTGTGCAACCTGATGAATAACCCTTTCCAACTGGTTACGTATCCTACCAGACATATTGCTCTGCACAATTTGTGCTTTAGCCCTGTATTCAGCAATAATTTCTTCCTTCTTGCTATCAGCTTTCCCCTTAATTGCCGCATTAAGATCTTTTTCAATTTTTTCTAATTCTTTTATTCCTTCTTCTTTTATAACAACTATTTGCTTTCCTTCTTTTTCAACTTTACCCATATCCACTACGCCAAATTCACTACTACGCCCACAGCCAGAAAGAATAAAAACACATAAAACAGCCAGCAGGCTTACTATCAATCTTTTCATTCTTTCAATCCCTTAACAACTTCTTCGGTAATATCTACACCACCGAATACAACTGTATTTTTATGAACAACAACACTTAAACCTTTCTTATCTGCCACCCTTTTAATAACAGCATTAATTTGATTCAACAACGGTGTCATTAATTCGTTTTCACGATTCATCAAACGATTTTGTAACTGACTTCCAAATTTTTGTTTCTCTTGTTCACTCATAGATTTTGCTTTTTCTGTAAAATCCTTTTCTGCAGCAGCAACTTCATTTTTCATGGTATTACGCACATTATCAATCAAGGGAGAAGACGTAACCACCCGTTGAAAATCCACTACTCCAATAGCACTATTAGCTGCTGCTTCAGCTGCACTACCACTACTTTCCATTACCATTCCCATAACAAAAATACCACCAAGAAAAATTATCGCCATAAGTGTACTCATTACTTTTACTATTCTTGGCATACCAAAACGATGCATCATAATACTACAAACCTTCTTTCTATAACCAACAAGTCATTAGAATTGTCCACCAAAGCTAAAATGGAACTTACCACCATTACTACCCCAACCATAGTCCAAACGAATTGGTCCCAATGGAGAATTAATACGTAAACCAACACCAACAGAACTTTTTGATTTGCCTAAATCAAATTTATCTTCAAAACGTTTATCCCATGCGTAACCATTATCATTAAATAATACCCCCTGAATTTTCTTTATAATTGGGAAACGATATTCCAATGTACCCTTTAACATTGAATTGCCTCTAAATTGATCATCTTCATAACCACGCAGGGTTTCACTGCCACCCATTGTAAAACGCTGACTTAACGGCAAATCACCGCTGGCATAACCACCCATAAGGTTCAAAGCCCAAACACTTTCACCCCCAGCTCTGAAATAATAACGAGTATCAACTGTATACTTAACAAATCCAAAATCTCCACCCAATCCCTGTGAATTTTCAATACTAAATGCCAAACGTTTTCCTTCATGTGGATCCATGGTATTATCACGATTATCAAATACTCTGCCAATTGTTATAGAATGTGTCTTGCCAAAATTTTCTCCCCTACGTTCTTTAGCTGTTTTAGGATAATAATCTTTTATTTTTTTATCTCCCAAATGTTTGTTATAGTACTCCTCATAGTATTGAAAATCACTACCATAACCATCAGCTACACCATTATAGATATCATTACGAT
>JAGHTS010000312.1 GCA_018065225.1 Candidatus Phascolarctobacterium caballi | reverse complement strand
CAATTAAGTATGCTTATCATAAATTATATGTAGAAAAAAATAAGAAACATATCAGACAATGAGGAGGGAAATATGCATAAGGAAGATGTAAAACAAATTTTGTTCACAAATGAGCAAATTAAAGCAAGAATTGCGGAAATGGGAAAACAACTTACTAAAGATTATTTAGGTAAGAAGTTAGTTATTGTAAGTTTGTTAAAGGGTGCAGCATGGTTCACGGCAGATTTAAGCCGTGAAATAGATTTGCCCGTGCGTACTGATTTTATGGTTGTTTCCAGTTATGGTAATGCAACAATGACAAGTGGTATGTTAAAAATTTATTTGGATGTACGGGACGATTTAAGAGGAAAAGATGTTTTAATTGTTGATGATATTTTAGACACCGGTGTAACTTTGGGGGCTGTTGTTGATATGATGAAAGAACATTCCCCGGCCAGTGTCAAGACCTGTGTTTTGTGTGATAAAAAAGAAAGACGTTTGAATGAATTTGAGGCAGATTATGTAGGATTTACTGTTCCTGATGAATTTTTGGTTGGTTATGGACTTGATTATGCAGGTGATTATCGCAATTTGCCTTTTATTGGAGTTCTTAATAGCAGCGTGTATGCAAGAACAAAATAATTTTTAGGAGGACGATTTGAATAAGTTTTTACGTAATGTAATTTTTTATGTTTTGGTTGTAATTGTTGGGATGTGGATGTTTGATTATTATTCCACTGCAAAACCGACATTAGCACAAAAAAATGTTATTAATTATTCAACTTTTATTCAAGAAGTTGACAATGATCAAGTTCTCAGTGTTGTAGTGCTTGATAACACTATTACAGGCAAATTACGTGACGGAAAAGAATTTAGTGTTCTTATTCCTGTTAATGACACAACGATTATGTCCCGTTTGGAAGGGAAAAATGTTGATATAACCATTGATAAAGAGCCACAATCTCCTTGGTGGCTTAATATTTTGTCCAGCATTTTGCCAATGCTTTTGATTGTTGATTTGTGGTTTTTCATTATGAATAATGGTGGCGGCGGACGTGGAA
>JAGHTS010000172.1 GCA_018065225.1 Candidatus Phascolarctobacterium caballi | reverse complement strand
CAATACTATATAGATGGTCAAAGGCGACTTTTCTGAAGGGGCGTTATGTCCGTCCTTTTTGAAAGCCGCCTTTTAATTTTATAGCGGGAGGAATGAGAGATGAAAGGTTTGTCCATGCTTTATCGTATTTTGCCTTCTGAACAAAAGCCGGCGGTTTTGAAAAAAATTTTGACGGCACATCCTGAAGTGAAATTTGTGTCCATGATGGGTGTAGATTTTGCCGGTAATGACACGGATGAAAAAATACCGGTACAGGAATTTTTGAAAGATGTGCAGTCCTTTATGAAAGGTTGTGCAGTGCAGACGGATGGCAGCAGTGTTGTGATGCCGGGTATTGCCACGTTGAATGATGCTCGTGTGGATTTAAAAGTTGATACCAATGTAAATTGGTATGTGGATTATAATTATGAACATTTTGATGAAAAAACTGGCAAGATGGTCGGTACTTTGCGTATTCCCTGTTTTCTGATACATAATGGGGAACATGTGTGCAGCCGTTCTATTTTGGCAGATACTTTGTCTTATGTGGAAAAGGAATTGTTGGCACTTTTACATAAGCATAGTAAAGTGGCAGGGTTGGAGCATATTGATTGCAGAAAGATTAAGAAACTGGAATTTACGTGTGCTACAGAGTTGGAGTTTTGGGTAAAGACACCAAGTGAGGATGCTCCTGTGGAGGCATTAAGTTCCAGCCAGATTATGCAGGAACAATATTGGCAGAGAACACGTGGCAGTGTGCGTACCGCTTTGGAGCAATGTATTGAAACTATGCAATTGTACGGGTTGGAGCCAGAGATGGGGCATAAAGAGTGTGGCGGTGTCAAAGGGCAGTTGAATGCGGATGGACATCTTACTCATATTATGGAGCAGTTGGAGATTGACTGGAAATATAGTTTGGGGGTCCAAACCGGTGACAATGAAATTTTAGTACGTAATATTGTTAAGGAAACGTTCCGTAAAAACGGGTTGGATGTGTCCTTTGAGGCAAAACCTATTGCAGGGGTCGCAGGCAGTGGCGAGCATACCCATGTGGGGATTGGGGCTGTTATGAAGAACGGTAAGTTTGTAAATTTGTTTTCACCCAATGACATGAAAAAGGAATTTTTGTCCGCTTTGGGATATGGTGCTTTGATGGGACTTTTGAAAAATTATGAAGTTATCAATCCGTTTATTTCTTGTACTACTGATGCTTTTAATCGTTTGCAACCAGGCTTTGAAGCACCGGTATGTGTTGTTACCAGTTTGGGGTTGGCACCTAACGTACCAAGCCGTAACAGGACAATTTTGGTGGGGTTGGTGCGGGATTTGGATAACCCCAATGCTACCCGTTTTGAGATGCGTTCGCCAAATCCTTATACAAATACATACATTGCTATTGCAACTTTTTATTTGGCAGCATTGGACGGTATAAAAGCGGTGGTGGTAAGTGGCAAAGGGTTAAGGGCGTTGGAGAAAGAAATCAGTAAGAAATCTGGGGATAAAGGTTTTTATTTGGAACAAAGCCGTCAGTATCGCAGTGAGGAAGATGTCTTTGAAGCATTTACGGAGTCGGAAAGGGACAAGCTTTTTGGCAAGCCGCCAGTAACGGTGTGGGAAAATTTGTGTGGACTGACACTTTATAAAGATAAAATTAAAGTTTTGACCGCCGGCAATATTTTGAAACAAGAGTATATTCAGTCATTTGTGGAAGCGGCGCTTATCCGTTGGCGGACGGAATTAGTAATGCAGTATATACCGGAGTATGTTGATAAAATAAAAAAAATGTGTTGTTTGCAGAATGTGAACAATGTGGATGATGATGCTTGGGAACAAATAGAAAAATTGCGCAATAAGTTGGCTAAGGATGGGGAAAAACCAAGTGTTTTCAGACAAATTAAGGAAGCGTTTAAAAATAATGATTATGACCAAGCATCCAAACTGCAAATTGAAATGCAGGATGGCATGTTAAGGTTAATGGATTTATATCACGATTATAAACAAAACATTATTGATTAATGGGGGCAGAGATGAAAGAAGAATTAGAAGCATTAAAAAAACAGGCATTGGAAGAACTTGCCAAAGTTGATTCTTTGGATATTCTTAAAGACCTGAAAGTAAAGTATTTGGGCAAAAAAGGGCCTATGACCGAGATTTTGCGGGGTATGGGCAAACTTGCTGCGGAAGAACGTCCTAAAATCGGGCAAATTGTGAACGATATTAAGACGGAACTGCAACGTGTAGTGGAAGAAAAATCCAAGTTATTGGAACAGAAGGCGCTGGAGTTTAAGTTAGCAAATGA
>JAGHTS010000081.1 GCA_018065225.1 Candidatus Phascolarctobacterium caballi | reverse complement strand
CCTATGCTTATTTACGTTCTGTGTTTGGCTGGGCGAAAGGTTGGGCGTTTGCACTTGTGTATGTGTTGTTAAGCATAAACATTGTGGTCAACTACCTGTTGCCTGACACTTTGCCGTTACCAGTTTTACAGGCAGAGGCATATTTATCAGGTCTTTGGCTGGGAATATTGTATTATATTTGGCTGGTGGCGGTTTTGCATACCTTGTTGAAAGCGGTAGGTTATTTTTGCGGTTGGAAAATTCCTCATATCACTGTGGCAACAACAATGCTGGGTGTTTGCGGTATATTGTGCATGTGGGGAATGTGGAATGCTTTTCATCCCTGTGTCCGCAATGAGGAGATTGTCACGGACAAATTGGCACAGGGTAAAAACCTGAAAATAGCAATGGTAAGCGATGTGCATTTGGGGCGGGTGTTGTCACGCAGTTTTGCAGAAAGAGTGGTGGCTTTGCTTAATTCGGTCCACCCGGATATGGTGGTTGTGGCAGGGGATTTGCTGAATGAAAAGATTGGTGATGTGGAAAAGGCAGGGGCATTGGAGCCGTTTGGCAAAGTACAGGCACCTTTGGGAATATATATGGCAATGGGAAACCACGATTATTTTGACAACCCGGGCAAATGGTGGCTGTTATTGAAATTGCAGGGGATAAATGTTTTGCATGGGGCGAGCAAGGTTGTGGCAGACGGTACGGTAAAAGTGACGGGGTTGGTTGATTTCAGCCACGACAGGGGGAGTGACGGGTTAAAAAGGTTGGCGGCGGAGAATGAAAAGTTTTATAGTATCGTGATTGACCACCAGCCACGCCGTTTTGCGGCGGCGGAGGCAGCAGGATATGACTTGTATTTGGCGGGACATACCCATACGGGGCAGATGTTCCCCAACAGGTTGGTGACCAGTATGATGTACGAATTGGATTATGGCAGGCGGGAATTTGGCAAAATGACGGGGATTGTTTCCAGCGGGATAGGCTTTTGGGGGCCGCCAATCAGGACTGGAACTTTGCCGGAAATTGTAGTAATTGATATAAAAGGGAATAAAATTTTGACAGGGGAAAAAAATAAGCTAAATGTTACAAAAAAGCAGTATTTAGGTCAAAAATCATTAAATTTTGTTCCTTTTGGCAAAAATAAGGAAAATTTGCGAAAAAAATTGAAAAATTTTTTTCAAAAAGATTTTTGATCGGCAAATTACAAAATATAGTGCAAAAACGGCGAAAATAGAGGATATTTTGTGGTAACAGGAAACACACGGGTCCGTGTAAGCCGAAATGCCCGTAATTCTGTCGGTTTTTGCCGAAAAAACTTAAAAAATTTGTTGACAAGGCGGAGGGCGTTTGTTAGAATATAGCACGTTCCGCCTTTTTACTATTTATATATAAGGCGGTTATATTGATAAAACTTGCTTTGGCAAGTTGTAATAAAAATTAAATTTTCCATTGAGAGAAAGGAGGTGCCGATATGCCAACAATTAACCAACTGATTCGTAAGGGGCGTCAAGTTTTGACAGAGAAGTCAACTTCTCCGGCGTTGAAAGAGTGTCCGCAAAAGCGTGGTGTTTGTACCCGTGTGTACACAACCACACCTAAGAAACCTAACTCTGCGTTGCGTAAAGTAGCACGTGTACGTTTGACCAACGGCATTGAAGTTACCGCTTATATTCCGGGGATAGGCCACAATTTGCAAGAACATAGTGTGGTTCTTATCCGTGGCGGAAGGGTAAAGGACCTTCCGGGTGTGCGTTATCACATCATTCGTGGTGCTTTGGATACTGCGGGGGTTGCTGACCGTAAGCAAGGACGCAGTAAGTATGGTGCAAAGCGTGAAAAGGCGGCTAAAAAATAATTTTGGCTGTTAAGTTCGGGAGCAGGGTTGCTCACCATTTGAATGAAAAGGAGTGATAAGCATGCCGAGAAAAGGCGCAGTTCCAAAGAGAGATGTATTGCCGGATCCGGTGTACAACTCCAAGTTGGTGACAAAGTTCATCAACCAAATTATGTTCAGCGGCAAGAAAGGTGTTGCCGAAAAAATTGTTTATGACGCTTTTGATGAGATTCGTTCCAAAACAGGAAAGGATCCTATGGAAGTGTTTGATGCAGCAATGCAAAATGTTATGCCTTTGTTGGAAGTTCGTGCCCGCCGTATTGGTGGTGCCAACTATCAGGTTCCGGTGGAAGTCCGTCCTGAAAGAAGAACAACTTTGGGTATCCGTTGGCTGGTGCTTTACAGCCGTGAACGCAGTGAGCATGAAATGTTCCACCGTGTGGCAGCAGAAGTTATGGATGCGGCAAACGGAGTTGGGGCAGCGGTTAAAAAACGTGAAGATACTCACAAGATGGCAGAAGCAAACAAGGCGTTTGCTCATTATCGCTGGTAATTGAGGAGAAATTATGGGAAGACAATATCCACTTGAAAGAACAAGAAATATTGGTATTATGGCACACATTGATGCCGGCAAAACTACTACAACAGAGCGTATTCTTTTCTACACAGGAAAGACCCACAAACTTGGGGAAGTTCATGAAGGTGCGGCTACTATGGACTGGATGGTACAGGAGCAGGAGCGTGGTATTACTATCACCAGTGCTGCCACTACCTGTTTTTGGTTAGACAACCGTATCAATATCATTGACACCCCGGGCCACGTTGACTTTACTGTAGAAGTTGAACGTTCTTTGCGTGTGTTGGACGGTTCTGTTGCAGTTTTCTGTGCCAAAGGCGGTGTTGAACCCCAATCAGAAACTGTTTGGCGTCAGGCAGACAAATACAATGTTCCCCGTATGGCTTATGTAAATAAAATGGACATTACGGGTGCAGATTTTTACCGCGTTGTTTCCATGATGAAAGACCGTCTTGGTGCTAATGCGGTGCCCATCCAACTGCCTATTGGTTTTGAAGATTCTTTTACAGGGTTGGTTGATTTGATAAAGATGAAAGCATACATTTATCATGACGACCTTGGCAAAGACCAAGAAGAAACTGATGTTCCGGCAGATATGTTGGAAAAAGCAAAAGAATATCGTGCTGCATTGGTGGAGGCAGTGGCTGAAGCTGATGACGAGCTGATGATGAAATATCTTGACGGTCAGGAACTGACCGAAGAAGAAATTAACGGAGCAATCCGCAAGCTGACTATTGCCTGCAAATTGACTCCGGTATGCTGCGGTTCTTCTTACAAAAACCGTGGTGTACAACATTTGTTGGATGCCATTGTTGCCTATATGCCGGCACCAACAGATATTCCTGCTATCAAGGGTGTAACTCCTGATGGCAAGGAAGATGAACGTCCTGCAAGTGACGAAGCACCTTTCAGTGCTTTGGCATTCAAGATTATGACTGACCCGTTTGTTGGCAAGTTGGCATTCTTCCGTGTATATAGCGGCACTTTGTCAGCAGGCAGTTATGTGTATAATTCTACAAAGGGCAAACGTGAACGTATCGGCCGTATTTTGCAGATGCACGCTAACCACCGTGAAGAAATTGATACAGTTTACAGCGGGGATATTGCTGCAGCTGTTGGGTTGAAAGACACCACAACAGGTGACACCTTGTGTGACGAGAATAAGGAAATTATTTTGGAATCAATGGTGTTCCCGGAACCGGTTATTTCTGTAGCCGTAGAGCCGAAAACCAAAGCTGACCAAGAAAAAATGGGCATTGCTTTGGCAAAGTTGGCAGAAGAAGACCCGACTTTCCGTGTTCACACAGATGCAGAAACCAGTCAAACCATTATCAGCGGTATGGGCGAGTTGCATCTTGATATTATTGTTGACCGGTTGTTGCGTGAATTTAAGGTTGGCTGTACTGTTGGTAATCCGCAGGTTGCTTACCGTGAAACTATTCGTAAATCTGTTAAGTCCGAAGGCAAATTTATCCGTCAGTCCGGCGGCAAAGGTCAATATGGTCATTGCTGGCTGGAGATTTCACCGAAGGAACCGGGCACTGGCTTTACTTTTGAAAACAAAATTGTTGGCGGTGCTATTCCTAAAGAATACATTGCGCCTGTTGAAGCAGGTGTTAAGGAAGCAATGGAAAATGGTGTATTAGCTGGATATCCGATGGTTGATATTGCAGTAACCGTTTATGACGGTTCCTATCACGAAGTGGACTCCAGTGAAATGGCATTTAAGATTGCGGCATCTATGGGCTTTAAGTCTGGTGCATTGAAAGCAGACCCTGTAATTTTGGAACCGATTATGAAAGTGGAAGTAACTGTTCCTGAAGAATATATGGGCGATGTAATTGGTGACCTTAACAGCCGTCGCGGACGTATCAATTCTATGGAAGCGCGTAACGGGGTACAAGTTATTGATTCATTTGTACCATTGGCAGAGATGTTCGGTTACGCAACTGATTTGCGTTCCAAGACACAGGGACGTGGCAATTATGTAATGCAGATTGACCACTACGAAGCAGTTCCCAACAATATTGCTGAAACAATTATTGCCAAAAGCAAGGGAACAGAGGCTTAATTGAAAAAACTTGCGGCTGGCAGAATGACTTTCCGCAAGAAAAATACAAATAAAAAAATTTTTTAAAGAAAAGGGAGGATTTTTAAAATGGCAAAAGCTAAGTATGAACGTACAAAACCCCATCTGAACATTGGTACCATTGGTCACGTTGACCATGGCAAGACAACATTGACTGCCGCAATTACCAAAGTATTGGCAGACAAAGGTCAAGCAGAATTTATGGACTATGCAAACATTGACAAGGCTCCGGAAGAGCGTGAACGTGGTATTACTATTAATACTGCACACGTTGAATATGAAACCGAAACCCGTCACTATGCACACGTTGACTGCCCGGGCCATGCTGACTATGTAAAGAACATGATTACCGGTGCAGCACAAATGGACGGTGCAATTCTGGTTGTATCCGCAGCAGACGGCCCGATGCCTCAAACCCGTGAGCACATTTTGTTGGCTCGTCAAGTAGGTGTTCCTGCCATTGTTGTATTTTTGAACAAATGCGATATGGTTGATGACCCTGAATTGTTGGAATTGGTTGAAATGGAAGTTCGTGAATTGCTCAGCAAGTACGAATTCCCCGGCGACGATATTCCTATCGTTAAGGGTTCCGCTTTGAAAGCATTGGAAGGCGATGCAAATTTTGTTAAGAAAATTGATGAATTGATGGCTGCAGTTGACAGCTACATTCCTCTGCCTGAACGTCCAAAAGACAAACCTTTCTTGATGCCTGTAGAAGACGTGTTCACCATTACCGGCCGTGGTACAGTTGCTACCGGACGTGTAGAACGTGGCACTGTTAAAGTTGGTGATACTGTTGAAATCATTGGTTTATCTGCTGAAAACAAATCTACAGTTGTTACTGGCGTTGAAATGTTCCGTAAATTGTTGGATGAAGCAATGGCTGGCGATAACATCGGCTGCCTGCTCCGTGGTATTGACCGTAAAGATATTGAACGTGGTCAAGTTTTGGCAAAACCCGGTTCCATTAAACCTTTGACCAAATTCAAAGGCGAAGTTTACGTATTGACTAAAGAAGAAGGCGGACGTCATACTCCGTTCTTTAATGGTTATCGTCCCCAATTCTATTTCCGTACAACAGACGTTACCGGCGTTACCAAGTTGCCTGAAGGCACTGAAATGGTTATGCCCGGTGATAATGTAACTATGGAAGTTGAATTGATTACCCCGATTGCTATTGAACAAGGATTGCGTTTCGCAATTCGTGAAGGTGGCCGTACAGTAGGTGCTGGTGTAGTATCTGCTATTGAGGGCTAACACATTATAATGTAATATTAGGCATTTGCCCCGTCAGTCAATGGCGGGGCAGGGATGCCTGACTGTGATGTGGGAGGTTGCACGTTGGTAGCGTGGTTTTCCCACGGAGTAAGTTCAAACCGTTTGAGTTTGGGCGAATTAGGAGGAAAGTTAATGGCTAAATCTCAAAAGATTAGAATACGTTTAAAAGCGTATGATCATAGAGCACTTGACCAGAGTGCCGCAAGAATCGTCGATACAGCGCAACGTACAGGTGCGTTGGTATCTGGTCCGATTCCTCTGCCTACTGAAAAAAATATCTATACGATATTGCGTTCACCTCATGTCAACAAAGACAGCCGTGAACAATTTGAAATGCGTACTCATAAAAGATTGATTGATATTCTTGAGCCGTCACCAAAGACCGTTGACAGTTTGATGCGACTGGATTTGCCGGCTGGAGTTGATATTGAAATCAAGGTACTGTAAGGGGAGGAATAAGAAATGGCTAAAGCTATTATTGGCAAAAAGTTGGGGATGACCCAAGTTTTCGCAGCCGACGGCAAGCTTATCCCTGTTACAGTTGTAGAAGCAGGTCCTTGTGTGGTGCTGCAAGTTAAAAATGTGGAAAATGACGGTTATAATGCTGCAGTCATCGGTTTCGGTGAAGTGAAAGAAAAACATGTAACCAAGCCTATGGCTGGGGTTTTTGCAAAAGCAGGCGTGAAAGCCGTAAAGTGGCTTCGTGAGCTGCGGAGCGAAAAGGCCGTAGAATATAAAGTTGGAGATCAGATTACTTGTGATATTTTTGCAGAAGGTGATGTGGTTGACGCTTTGGGAATTTCCCGTGGTAAAGGTTTTGCGGGAGCGGTAAAACGTTATCATTTCGGACGCGGACTTATGAAACATGGTTCCAAGAGCCATCGTGAGCCGGGTTCAATGGGACCCCGTTATTCCGGCCCGGGCGGTCGTGTAATGCCGGGTAAACGTTTGCCGGGACATATGGGAGTTAATCATGCCACTGTTCAACATTTAAAAGTTGTTCGTGTGGACAAAGAACGTAATTTGTTATTGGTTAAAGGCGGTATTCCGGGAGCAGCCGGAACCTGCGTAACCATCAGAGAAACAATAAAGCCGATTAAACCGCCTCAAGTTCAGGCGAAAAAAGCGGCTAAGAAATAATGAAGGAAGGGGGCTCGCTTAAGATGGCTAAAGTTTATGATTTAACCGGCAAAGAGGTCGGAGAAATTGAATTAAATGCTGAAGTATTTGGCCGCGAATTTAATGGCGGTTTGGTACATCAGGCAGTAGTTATGCAAATGGCTGCTATGCGTCAGGGCACTTCTTCCACAAAATTACGCGGCGAAGTTCGCGGTGGTGGTAAAAAACCATGGAAGCAAAAGGGTACAGGACGTGCCCGTGCCGGCAGTATCCGTAGCAGTATTTGGGTAGGCGGTGGTGTTACATTTGGACCTAAACCACGCAGCTATGCCAAAGCAATGCCGCGGAAAATGCGCCGTTTGGCAATCGCATGTTCTTTGAGCAGCAAAGTTGCTGCCAATGAATTAGTAGTTGTTGAAGGATTGAAGTTTGACAATATCAAAACCAAACAAGTTGTAGAAGTTGTTAAATCTTTTGATGCTACAGACAAAAAAGTTTTGTTTATTACGGTGGTTGGCAATACTAATGTTGAAAAGTCAGCAGCCAATATGCCGAAAGTAAAAGTTATTTCAAATATGGGCCTTAATTGCATGGATATCCTGAATGCCAACAAAATCATTTTGGATAAAGAAGTAATTGGGGCTATTGAGGAGGTGCTGGGATAATGGCAGTTAATCCTCGTGATATTATTAAGTGTCCGGTAGTAACCGAAAAGACACAGGCCATGATGAATGAAAACAAGTACACTTTTGAAGTGGCAATGACAGCCAACAAAGTGGAAATCCGTCAGGCAATAGAAGCGATTTTCAACGTTAAAGTTGAGAAAGTAAATACTGTGCGTGTGCTTGGTAAAACTAAACGCATGGGTAGATTTGTCGGCAAACGTAGCGATTACAAAAAAGCAATCGTCAAACTTGCAGAAGGATCTAAGATTACCCTCTTCGAAGGGATGTAAGGAGAAGAGAAATAATGGGAATTAAAACTTATCGTCCGACTTCCCCCAGCCGTCGTTTTATTACGACCAGTGATTTTGCAGAAATCACTGTGGATAAGCCATATTATCCGCTGACAGAGAAGATTACGGAAAAAGCCGGCAGAAATAATACCGGCAAGATGACAGTACGTCATCAAGGTGGCAGAAATAAACGCTTGTACCGTATCATTGATTTTAAACGCAACAAAGACGGTATTCCTGCTATTGTTAAGACCATTGAATACGATCCTAACCGTAATGCCCGTATTGCTTTGGTAGCTTATGCAGATGGTGAAAAGCGTTATATTTTAGCACCATTAGGGTTAAAAGTAGGTCAAAAAATTGAAAGTGGTGAAAATGCCGATATTATTGTTGGCAACACTTTGCCATTAAAAAATATTCCGCTTGGTACTGAAGTTCACAATGTTGAAATGTCCATTGGTAAAGGCGGACAGTTAGCGCGTGGTGCCGGGGCATTTGCCCAATTGATGGCAAAAGACGGTGATTACGCTTTGTTAAGATTACCTTCCGGCGAGATTCGTAAAGTGCATATCAATTGCCGTGCTACGATTGGTCAAGTTGGCAATCTTGAATTTGAAAATATTCAAATTGGTAAAGCGGGACGTAGCCGTTGGCTTGGCATTCGCCCGGCAAACCGTGGTGTAGTTATGAATCCTAACGACCATCCACATGGTGGTGGTGAAGGTCACAGTCCTGTAGGCCGTAAGCGCCCAGTTACTCCGTGGGGCAAATGTGCATACGGAACTAAGACCCGTAAGAATAAAAAAGCTTCTACGAAGTTGATTTTAAAACGTCGTAACGGTTAATGAATAGGGAAAGGAGAAAGAGCAGTGTCTAGATCAGTTAAAAAAGGACCTTTTGTCCAAGAAGCGCTGTTGAAAAAAATAGAAGCGCTGAATGCCGCAAATGACAAAAAAGTTGTTAAGACATGGAGCCGTGCCTCAACAATCCTTCCGGTATTTATCGGTCATACAATTGCGGTACATGACGGACGCAAGCATGTTCCCGTGTTCATTACCGAGGATATGGTTGGTCATAAATTAGGAGAATTTGCTCCTACAAGAACATTTAAAGGGCATAATGATAAGTCCACAGAGGTGGCGGCTGGTGCACCAGCTCCGGCAGCACCTCAACAGGCAAAGAAATAGGAGGGGATAACTGATGGAAGCATATGCAGTTGCTAAAAATATCCGCATCAGTCCTCGTAAAGTCAGAATTGTTATCAATCTGATACGTGGAAAAGCGGTTAATGAAGCTTTCGCAATCCTAAAGTTTACCCCGAAGGTAGGCTGTGAGGTTGTGGAAAAGGTATTGAAGAGTGCGGTTGCCAATGCAGAGCACAACTTCGATATGGATGCAGATAAACTTTCTGTAACGGAAGTTTTTGTTGATGCAGGACCGATTTTAAAACGTATACATCCACGTTCACGCGGACAAGCGTTTAGCATTATGAAAAGAACTTGCCAGGTAACGGTCAAAGTTGGCGAGAAGAAGAAATAAGGGCGAAGGAGGAAAACAGGAATTGGGACAAAAAGTTAATCCGCATGGATTTCGTGTCGGTGTTATCAATACTTGGGATTCCAGATGGTATGCCGGCAAGGATTATCAAAAGTTTTTGTTAGAAGACATCCACATTCGCGAATTTATTAAAGAAAAGTTGTTCCTGTCCGGTATCAGCCGTGTGGAAATTGAACGTGCATCCAACAAAGTTCGCGTTTCAATTTATACAGCAAAACCGGGTATGGTTATCGGCCGACAAGGAGCAAATATCGAATTGCTGAAAGGCGATTTGAAAAAGATGACCACAGGGGATGTTGATGTTAATATTGTAGAAATTAAGCAGCCGGATTTGGATGCAAAATTAGTAGCGGAAAATATTGCGGCACAATTGGAACGCCGTATCGCTTTCCGTCGTGCGATGAAGCAAAGTGTCGGGCGTACAATGCGTCTTGGTGCAAAAGGGATTAAAGTTACATGCAGCGGACGTTTGGGCGGTGCAGAAATTGCAAGGTCTGAATTCTATCGTGAAGGGTCTATTCCTTTGCATACTTTGCGTGCTGATATTGATTACGCTACAGCCGAAGCACATACGACTTATGGGCGTATTGGTGTAAAGGTTTGGATTTATAAGGGCGAAGTTTTACCTGAGTCAAAAAATGATGAAGCTAAAGCTGCTCCGAAAAAGGAGGCCTGAAAATGTTATTACCAAAGAGGACTAAATATCGTAAGCAACAACGTGGACGTATGAAAGGTTGTGCAATGCGCGGCAATACATTGGCACATGGCGACTATGGCTTGATTGCGTTAGAGCCGGCATGGATTACCAATCGTCAAATTGAAGCAGCCCGTATTGCAATGACACGTTATATTAAGCGTGGCGGGCAAGTTTGGATTCAAATATTCCCGGACAAGCCTGTTACAGCAAAACCTGCTGAAACCCGTATGGGTTCAGGCAAGGGTTCACCTGAATATTGGGTAGCAGTTGTAAAACCGGGACGTGTGTTGTTTGAAATGAACGGTGTTACAATTGAGGATGCTAAAGAAGCAATGCGTCTTGCAGGACATAAGCTCCCAATTAAAACAAAGTTTGTTACCAAAGAGCAAGTTGCTGCTGATGTTGCTGCTCGTGAAAAGGGTGGTGAGGCGAAATGAAAATTAAAGAAATTCGTGAAATGTCTGCGGCTGATTTGGACAAGAAATTGGCAGCACTTAAGGAAGAGTTGTTTAATTTACGTTTTCAAATGGCAACTGGTCAATGTGAGAATCCGACCAAGGTTCGCGAAGTAAGAAAATCTATTGCGAGAATTTTGACAATTCAGCGTGAAGCTGAATTGAAAGCTTGATAGGAGGAAACAAGATGACCGTAGAAAGAAATACACGTGTTTCCCGTATTGGTGTTGTGGTAAGCGATAAGATGGAAAAAACAATTGTGGTGGCAATTGAACGTACTATACAACATCCGTCTTACGGAAAAGGTGTAAAAGAAACCATCAAATTCAAAGCTCATGACGAGAATAATGAAGCGCATATCGGTGATACAGTGGAAATCATGGCGATTCGTCCTGTTTCCAAAGAAAAACGTTGGCGTTTGGTTAAAATTCTTGAAAGAGCAAAATAATTTCTTTATGTAACGAGGCCTCGCTGTTACGAGGCAATTTGAATCGGGAGGGTTTGAAATGATTCAGCAACAAACGATTCTGAACGTTGGTGACAACACTGGCGCAAAGAAAGTTATGTGCATTCGTGTAATGGGCGGTTCATACCGCAAATATGCGAATATTGGCGACATTATTGTTGCCAGCGTCAAAGAAGCAGCTCCTAACGGCACCGTAAAAAAAGGTGAAGTTGTTAAGTGCGTTGTTGTGCGTAGCGTTAAAGGGTTACGCCGTGAGGATGGTTCTTACATCCGCTTTGACGAAAATGCAGCAGTGCTTATCAAGGATGATAAGACACCAGTTGGTACCCGTATTTTCGGGCCTGTGGCACGTGAATTGCGTGACCATGATTTTATGAAAATTATTTCCTTAGCACCTGAAGTGCTTTGATTTTGCAGGAGGAATTTCATCATGAGTATTAAAAAAGGCGATACTGTGCTGGTTCTTTCCGGCAGGGATAAGGGCAAGCAGGGAAAAGTTCTTGAAGCAATGCCTAAAAAGGATAAGGTTGTGGTAGAGGGTGTGAATGAAGTTAAACGTCACACAAAACCAAACCAAGCCAATCCGCAAGGCGGAATTATCACTAAATCCGCACCATTGGCCGCATCTAAATTACAGGTAGTTTGTCCTGCATGTAAAAAGGCAACCCGTGTAAAAAAGGTGCTTGTGGCTGGCAAATATGTTCGTGCTTGCAAGCGTTGCGGTGAAGTTATTGATAAAGAAAAGTAATCAGGGAAGGAGGAAAATAAATGGCAAAGACAAGACTTCAAGAGAAGTATTTGTCCGAAGTTGTAAAAGGACTGATGGACAAATTTAAGTATAAGAATGTTATGGAAATACCCAAGTTAGAAAAAGTAATTATTAACATGGGCGTAGGCGAAGCGGTTTCCAATCCTAAAGCATTAGAAAATGCTGTCGCAGAATTGACATTAATTTCCGGACAAAAACCGGTTATTACAAAGGCAAAAAAATCTATTGCCAACTTCAAGGTACGTGCTGGTATGAGTTTGGGAACAAAAGTTACCTTGCGTGGAGACCGCATGTATTATTTTCTTGACAAGTTGATGAATTTAGCATTGCCCCGTGTACGTGATTTTCGTGGCGTCAGTACAAAAGCATTTGACGGACGTGGAAATTATGCATTGGGCTTAAAAGAACAACTGATTTTCCCTGAGATTGAGTATGACAAAATTGACAAAGTACGTGGAATGGATGTCATTATTGTTACTACAGCAAAGACCGACGAGGAAGGTCGCGAGTTGTTGCGTTTATTGGGTATGCCGTTTGGCGCAAACTAAGGAGGGAATGAACTTTGGCTAAGAAAGCATTAATTGAGAAGTGGAAAGCTGAACCGAAGTATAAAGTCCGTCGTTATAATCGTTGTAAGATTTGCGGCAGACCCCATGCATATATGCGTAAGTTTGGCATTTGCCGTATTTGTTTCCGTGAGTACGCTTATCAGGGCGCAATTCCGGGTGTAACAAAGGCAAGTTGGTAATTTACCGGAAGGAGGGTTTTACGGCATGGTTATGACTGATCCAATTGCGGATATGTTGACACGTATTCGTAATGCAAATTCTGTTCATCACGAAAAAGTAACTGTTCCTGCCAGCAGAGTCAAAATAGCTATTGTAGAAATTTTGAAGGCAGAAGGTTATATTAAAGATTTTGAAACCATAACCGAAAACAATCATCCTGTTATCGCTGTAACTTTGAAATATGGCGCCAACAAGGAGAGGGTTATTTCGGGGATAAAAAGAATTTCAAAACCCGGATTAAGAATTTATGCGCAAAATGACGAATTGCCTAAGGTATTAGGTGGTTTGGGAATTGCGTTAATTTCTACAAGTCAAGGTATGATGACCGATAAAGCAGCCCGCAAAGCTGGTTTAGGCGGTGAAGTAGTAGCTTACGTTTGGTAGGAGGTATGAGTAAATGTCGAGAATTGGTAGAAAACCCATCACCGTACCTGCAGGCGTAACGGTGAAAATTGAAAATAATTTGGTAACTGTGAAGGGACCAAAGGGAGAATTGAAACGCCAAATCAGGCAAGAAATGAAAGTTTCGTTAGATAATGGCGTTATCAAAGTTGAGCGTCCAGATGACGAAAAAGAAAATGTTGCTTTGCACGGTTTAAGCCGTACTCTTATCAATAATATGATTGTTGGTGTGACAGACGGTTTTAGCAAAAAACTGGAAATAATTGGTGTTGGTTATCGTGCGGCAATGCAAGGGAAAAATATTAATTTTACTCTTGGTTTTAGTCATCCGGTAATTAAAGAGCCGCCAGCAGGAATTACTTTTGCTGTTCCGCAACCGACACAGATTGTTGTCAGCGGTGCAGATAAGGAATTGGTTGGTGCTGTGGCAGCAGATATACGTACTTTACGTTTGCCCGAACCATATAAAGGCAAAGGAATTCGTTATGAAGGCGAATATGTACGTCGTAAGGTTGGAAAAGCCGGTGCTAAGGGCAAATAATAGGAAAGGGAGTGTGAATTTTGTTCAAAAAAATTGATAAGAATGCAAAACGTCAAAAAAGACATGAGCGTTCTCGCAGGTACATTAAAGGTACAGCTGAAACACCCCGTTTGAATGTTTTTCGCTCTTTGAGTAATATTTATGCTCAGATTGTTGACGATGAAAGCGGAAAGACTATTGTGTCGGCTAGTACAATTGAGAAATCTGTAAAAGAAGCTTATGGCGGGAATATTGAAGCGGCAAAAGCTGTTGGCAAGATGATTGCTGAAAAAGCATTGACTAAGGGTGTAAAAAATGTAGTGTTTGACCGTGGCGGTTATCTTTATCATGGACGTGTTAAAGCATTGGC
Organism: Candidatus Phascolarctobacterium caballi; assembly: GCA_018065225.1. Classification (GTDB taxonomy): domain Bacteria; phylum Bacillota; class Negativicutes; order Acidaminococcales; family Acidaminococcaceae; genus Phascolarctobacterium_B; species Phascolarctobacterium_B caballi. The sequence continues at coordinate 7,617 of JAGHTS010000081.1, read as the reverse complement.
TGAAGCGGCCCGTGAAGCTGGTTTGGAATTTTAAGAAAGGAGGAAATGACAAATGGCTTTTGATAATGAACAAGGACGTAAGGAACGTAAAGAACGCAGAGAACGTCGTGATCGCGGAGAAAAAGACCAAAATGAATTAATGGAAAAAATGGTTTTTTTAAACCGTGTTGCTAAAGTCGTAAAAGGCGGACGTCGTTTCTCCTTTGCGGCATTAATGGTTGTTGGAGATGGTAAAGGACATGTTGGAATGGGATTGGGAAAAGCGGCTGAAGTTCCTGAAGCAGTTCGTAAAGGAATTGAAGATGCAAAAAAATCCATGATATATGTTCATCGTGTAGGCACTACCGTTCCTCATGAAAATATTGGTATTGCCGGAGCTGGAAAGGTATTTTTGAAACCAGCCAGCAAAGGTACCGGTGTTATTGCCGGAGGTCCGGTACGTGCAGTTTTAGAGTGTGCAGGTATTAGTGATGTGTTAACAAAATCACAAGGAAGCGCAAATCCGGGCAATATAGTACGTGCGACCATTGATGGCTTAAAAAATATGAAATCTGCAGAAAGTGTTGCCGCTTTGCGTGGCAAAACTGTTGCAGAAATTGTTGGTTGATTGGAGGCAATTGATATGGCAAAGATAAAAATTACTTTGACAAAAAGTGTAATTGGCTATCCTAAAGACCAACGGTTGACTGTGCGTGCATTGGGATTGGGGAAAATTCGCACCAGTGCAATACAAGAGGATAATCCAGTTATTCGTGGAATGATTCACAAGGTAGAGCATCTTGTGAAGGTTGAAAAAGCTTGAGGGGAGGAGTAGAGATGTACTTACATGAATTGGCACCTGCAGAAGGTTCCAGAAAGAAACATGTGCGTGTAGGTCGTGGCTTAGGCTCCGGCTTTGGCAAAACCTCTGGCAAAGGGCAAAAAGGACAAAAATCCCGTTCTGGCGGTGTTAAGCGTCCTGGGTTTGAAGGTGGTCAACGTCCGTTGTATTTGCGTTTGCCAAAACGTGGATTTTATAACAAATTCGGTAAAGAGTATACGGTGTTGAATGTTAGTGTACTTAATCGTTTTGAAGACGGAACAACAGTAGATGCTATTCTTCTTATTGAAGAGGGTGTTGTAAAGAATGTGCGTGACGGTATTAGAATTCTTGGTAAGGGTGAATTGACTAAAAAGTTAACTGTTCAGGCATGTGGATTTAGTAAGACTGCAGAAGAGAAAATTATTGCTGCAGGTGGTAAGGTAGAAGTTATTTAATGATATTTGTGTTGAAAGAGGTTGTGAATGTTATCTAATTTTGCAAATGTTTTCAAAGTTCCAGAATTGAGAAACAAAATAATATTTACTTTGACTATGTTTGCAATTTTCCGTATGTTGGCGCATATTCCAGTACCGGGAGTAAATCCATCTGTTATTGAGCAGTTGTTTAATAGCGGTAATTTATTTGGGTTATTGGATATGTTTAGTGGTGGTGCTCTTAGCAAATTTTCCGTTGTGGCAATGAGCATTACACCATATATCAATGCGTCAATTATTTTGCAGCTTTTAAAAGTGGTAGTGCCTACATTGGAGCAGTGGTCCAAAGAAGGTGAAGAAGGATTCAAAAAAACAAATCAACTGACAAGGCAATTTACAGTTATTTTATGTTTCTTTCAAGCGTTTGGTATGGCTTATGGTCTTAGGATGGCAATAAATAATCCAGGTATTTTGTCAATGTCAATGATAGCATTAACATTGACTGCGGGAACAATGTTGTTAATGTGGATTGGTGAGCAAATGACAGCCAAGGGATTGGGAAACGGAATTTCACTCATTATTTTTGCTGGTATTGTTAGCAGGATGCCAGATGGTGTCAAGATACTTTTGCAGTATTTAAATGCTGGAACGGTCAGTTTGGTAAATGTAATTCTGTTTATAGTTATTGCGTTATCAGCAATTGGTTTTGTTGTGATGATTTCAGAAGGGATACGTAAAGTTCCTATTCAGTATGCTAAACGGGTTGTTGGACATAAATCTTATGGCGGTTCTTCAAGTTATTTGCCGTTGAAAGTTAATCAGGCAAATGTTATGCCAATCATTTTTGCTTCCAGCGTATTGATGTTTCCGTCAACTATTGCACAATTTGTTGATACTCCGGCTGTAAAAACATTTGCTGATTATTTTCGTTGGGGGACACCTTTGCAAACAACATTGTATTTATTGATGATTTTCTTCTTTACATATTTTTATACTGCCGTAGCTCTCAATATTACGGAATTGAGTGATAATTTAAAGAAAAATGGGGGTTTTGTTCCTGGCATTCGTCCGGGACAAGCAACCGTAGATTATTTGGATGGTGTAATGAGCCGTATTACATTGGCAGGAGCCTTATTTTTAGCAGTTCTTGCATTTATGCCAAATGTTATTGCGTGGATTACTCATATTGAAGGAATTTATTTTGGTGGTACAGCACTGCTTATCGTAGTTGGTGTTGCTCTTGAAACTTTGAAACAGGCAGAAAGTATGGTAATTATGAGACATTACCATGGATTTATGGGGTAGGAGGATTTATGTATATTCTTTTAATGGGACCTCCTGGTGCTGGGAAAGGTACACAGGCTGAGAAACTTATTGAAGATTACAAACTTTTGCATATTTCTACTGGAGATATGTTTCGTGCAGCGGTTAAAGCCGGTACAGAAATGGGGAAAAAGGCAAAAACTTATATGGATGCAGGCGGGCTTGTTCCTGACGAAGTTACTATTGGGGTGGTTCGTGAAGGGTTGAGTAAGCCGGAATGTGCAGATGGTTTTATGCTTGACGGCTTTCCCCGTACATTGGAGCAAGCGGTGGCTCTTGACAAAATAATGGCTGATATGGGGAAAAAATTGGATGTTGTTTTAAATATCAATGTTCCAGATTCAGAGCTTATTGACAGAGTTGTTGGGCGCAGAGTTTGTAAAGAGTGTGGGGCGACTTACCATATTAAGTTTAATCCTTCAAAAGTAGCAGATAAATGTGACAAATGTGGTGGAATGTTATATCAACGGAATGATGATAAAGAAGAAACGGCTAAGAATCGGCTTGATGCCTATCACAATCAAACAGAACCTTTGTTCGATTATTATAGGAAGGTTGGCATTTACAAAGAAGTGAACGGCCTTCAACATATTGACAAGGTATATGGTGATGTGAAAAAGGCATTGGGTAAGTTTTAAAAGGAGGATACCTGATGTCGAAACAAGATGTTATCGAAGTTACGGGTATAATCCTTGAAGCATTGCCAAATGCAATGTTTAAGGTAGAGTTGGAAAACAAGCATGTTATTCTGGCTCATATTAGTGGTAAGATTCGTATGAATTTTATAAAAATTCTTCCCGGAGATAAGGTTACGATAGAATTAACTCCATATGATCTTAATCGCGGAAGAATTACGTATCGTTTTAAATAATTACAGGAGGAGAACAAAAATGAAAGTTAGACCGTCTGTAAAACCGATTTGTGAAAAGTGCAAGGTTATTAAACGCAAAGGCAAAGTAATGGTTATTTGCGAAAATCCAAAGCACAAACAAAAGCAGGGTTAAGAGGAGGTATAAGTACATGGCACGTATTAGTGGTGTCGATTTGCCAAGGGACAAACGTATTGAATATGCACTTCCGTATATCTATGGTATTGGTTTGGCATTGTCTCGTGAAATTCTTGCAAAGACAGGAATCAATCCGGATACACGTGTTCGTGATTTGACTGAAGATGAGGCAGCGAAAATTGCCAAAGTTATTCAGGCGGATGGTTATAAGGTCGAGGGTGACTTGCGTCGTGAGGAGCAAATGAATATTAAGCGTCTCATTGAAATTGGAAGTTATCGTGGCCGTCGTCATCGTGCAGGGTTACCTGTACGGGGACAAAATACGAAAAATAATGCCCGTACCCGTAAAGGACCTAAAAAAGTTCCGGGTGCAAAGAAGAAATAGGGAAGGGGTGAATTAATTTGGCAGTTAGAACTGGCAAGAAAAAAGTTTTAAGAAAAGTAGCAAGTGGTGTGGCACATATTCGCAGCACTTTCAATAATACGATTGTTACTATTTCTGATACGGATGGTAAGGTTTTGGCGTGGGCATCCGCTGGTGAAATGGGTTTTAGAGGCAGTCGTAAATCTACGCCTTTTGCAGCACAAATGGCGGCAGAAACGGCAACTAAAAATGCTTTGGAATATGGGCTGAAAGAAGTTGCAGTTTATGTAAAAGGGCCCGGAGCAGGGCGTGAATCTGCAATTCGTGCATTGCAGGCAGGCGGATTGAATATTACGGCAATTAGGGATGTTACCCCAATTCCTCATAATGGTTGCCGTCCCCCGAAACGTCGTCGTGTATAATGAGGAGGTAGAAGAATGGCATTAGATAAAACTCCAGTTTTAAAACGTTGCAGAAGTTTGGGTATGGCACCACAATTTTTGGGTGTTAACAAGGAATCTAAACGTCAGATTCATCGTATGATGAAGAAGAAAAGCGAATATGGTTTGCAATTAACTGAGAAGCAAAAAGCTAAGTTTATATATGGTGTGTTGGAACGTCAGTTTCATAGCTATTATGACAAAGCAAAGAAAATGGAAGGTGTTACCGGTGAAAATCTGTTGATTTTGTTGGAACGCCGTTTGGATAATGTGGTTTATCGTATGGGATTGGGCACAACCCGTCGGCAAACACGTCAATTAGTTCGTCACGGGCATATTTTGGTCAATGGCAAAAGAGTTGATATCCCTTCTGCTATGGTTTGTGTTGGTGACGTTATTTCCGTTGCTGAAGGCAGCCGGTCTAAAGAATATTTTAAAGGTATGGACGAAAAATTGGCTGCGGCAGCAGTTCCGGCATGGATTGTTATGGATGCACCAAACTTAAGCGGAAAAGTTGAACGTTTTCCTTTGCGTGAGGAAATTGATGTGCCTATTGAAGAGCATTTCATTGTCGAGTTGTACTCCAAATAATAATATTCAGTTTTTCTGGTTTTATTATTTGCATTGTTGCGTGGTGTGACAAATGAAAGGAGTGTATTTAGGTATATGATTAATGTTGTTAAGCCTCGTTTAGTTGATACTTTAATCAGCGAAGACAAGCGTTATGGTAAATTTGTTTGGGAGCCGTTGGAACGCGGTTTTGGTATTACATTGGGCAATAGTTTGCGTCGTGTGTTACTTAGCAGTTTGGACGGATTGGCAGTTACGCAAATAAAAATTGATGGCGTTTTGCATGAGTTTTCAACAATTGATGGCGTACGTGAAGATGTTGCAGATATAGTTTTGAATATAAAAGCACTTTGTTTTAAGGCGGAAGATGAGTCGGTAAATGAAAAAGTTTTGCGTCTTAACAAAAAGGGTGAGGGTGAAGTTACTGCAGCGGATATTGAATGCCCGGGTGATGTGGAAATTTTAAATCCTGATTTGCATATTGCCACATTGGAACGTGGCGGTGAGCTGAAAATGGATATTTTCATTAACCGTGGGGTTGGGTATGTCCCGTCTGACAGAAATAAAAATGATGATGTGATAGGTACTATTCCTGTTGACAGTATCTATGCCCCGGTAATCCGTGTAAAGTTTGGTGTTACAAATACACGTGTCGGGAACATGACAAATTATGACAAACTGACGCTGGAAGTATGGACTGACGGAAGTATAGATCCTGTACAATCTGTTGACAAAGCAAGTGCTATATTGCAAGAGTATTTGGGGATGTTCCGTACTACTAACGATACTGTTTTGGCAACAGATGAAGATGAAGACAGCTTTAGTGATGACAGTTCCAAGATGGTTAGCATTGAAGATTTGGATTTGACTGTACGCAGCACAAATTGTTTGCGGAGGGCAGGAATCAATACCATAGACGATCTTTGTCAACGTACAGAAGATGATATGATGAAAATCAGGAATCTTGGAAAAAAATCTTTGGATGAGATAAAAAATAAACTGAAAGAAATGGGCAAAGGGTTTAAATTGATTGCCGCAGATATGGATGGAGGTTTATAATGTTTTACAGAAAATTAAATCGTAACAGTGGTAACCGCAGGGCATTATTTCGTAGTCTTTTAGTTTCTTTCTTCCGTTACGGACGTATTGAAACAACTATTACAAAGGCGAAAGAAGTGGCTGCAAAAGGTGCGGATTTGATTACTTTGGCACAAAAGGCAACATTGGCAGCCCGTCGTCAGGCAATTGCAGAATTGCAGGATGAGGAAGTTGTAAAAAAACTTTTTGATGATGTTGCACCCAAGTACAAAGAACGCAAAGGCGGGTTTACGAGGATCTATCGTAAAGGACCCCGTCGTGGAGATGCCGCTGAAATGGCGATTATTGAATTGATTTAATAAAAAGGCCGCGCTTTGGCGCGGTTTTTTTACGTTAGGAAGGATTTGAGGAATGCTTACAAAGAATTTGGCAAACTTTTTATATGAAACGGCTTCAATGCAACGTTGGAATGACCATATTAGGGTGGATGGATTTACGGAGTTGGACAAACAGGCACATAAAGCAATGATATTGTATGTTTTGGCACGTCATGAAGAGGATGAGGGTGTAAAAATAAATTGGCGGGTGCTTGTAGAGGGGTTGATTTTTGAATATATTCACAGGTCTTTTTTGACGGATATTAAACCGCCTGTATTTCATGAATTGGCACGTGAGTGTGGCAAGGAACTTAATGCATGGGTTTATTTACAGGTTGGTGAAAGGGTTCCCGATTTAAACGCAGAGTTTAAAAATAGGATGGAACATTGGTTTGACAATACGGATAATCAACTGGAAAAACGGTTGGTTAAAGCGGCACATTATTTGGCGACCCAGTGGGAGTTTGCAATTATTTACCGCCTTAATATAGACAGGTACGGGATTGAAACGACAAAACATGAGATTGAATCAGAATTGCTAAATTATGCAGATTTGGCAGGTGTGCGGCAAATCACATTTAAGAGTCCGACTAAGAATTTTATTGATTTGATAGGACAACTGAGGTATCAAAAACGTTGGGCGCAATCACAAAGGATGCCCAGCACAAGCGTTTTGGGACATAGTTTGATTGTGGCAATGTTTGGATATTTCTGTAATTTACAAAGAGGAATGGACGATACAGCAACGCTTGAAGATTTTTGGCGTGGTTTGTTTCATGATTTGCCGGAAGTGTTGACAAGGGATATTGTTTCGCCGATTAAAAAGAATGTGGCAGGTTTGGATGAAGTTTTGGGAAGGGTGGAGGTAAAACTTATCAATGAAAAAATTTTGCCGTTGATTCCGCAAAATTGGCATAAAGATATGTTGCGGTTAACACAAGGATTTAAAAAAGGGTCTGTAATGAAAGGTTGTGATGACCTTGCGGCATATATGGAAGTAAAAGTAAGTGAAGATTGCGGCATTACCAGCCGGTATATGCAGGAAGGTGGTAGGGCATTAAAAAATCAATATAAAGATAAGGTCATTGACGGTATAGATTTTGGGCAGTTTTTTGTGTAAACTTTTTAACTTAATTTAATGGGTTTATGTATACAAAAAATTTTTAAGGATTTCTATTTACAATACGGTCGTTTAAATTTATAATTTAGACGACTTTTTTGTTGGAGGTAAAACTGATGAATTTATTTGAAATGGCAAAGGT
>JAGHTS010000017.1 GCA_018065225.1 Candidatus Phascolarctobacterium caballi | reverse complement strand
TGCCATGGGATCGGTGGAATCATAACCGATTTGAGTGGGAAGGTCAAATGCGCAGGACAAGCCACTGCCGCCGTTAGCCAACAAATAACGATAACGTTCGTTGGATTTCTCTGCTGTGGAGAAACCAGCATACATACGCATGGTCCAGAAACGGCCACGGTACATTGTGGGTTGAACACCACGGGTGAAAGGATATTCACCAGGGAAGCCCAACTTTTTGCAGTAATCAAAATCTGCACCCAAATCAAGCGGGGTGTACAGACGGTTGGGAGCGAGGTTTTCACGCTCTGGAGCTTTGTCAAGTTTAGCTTTTACACCTTCGGTGTATTTTTCTAAACCAGCCTTAATTTCATCAAGTGCCATTCTCAAATCCTCCTTAAATTTAATTTTGTATTTCGGTACATCACCGAAATAATGAGTGAGAATAACGGTTCAAAAACCGTGTTTAGAATTTATGCCAAAGCCGCACGACTTTAACAACAAATTAAATAACTGGCTACTAAATTATTTCTCCATGGTGCCGGTAGCAACGGCTCTTTCATGGAAACTGAATGCTTCTTCCAAAATATGCGGGGTTTGGCTATTGCCGCATTTTTCGCATGCACGTTTGAAATAATCAAGGAGCATGGGTTGATATCTCGGATTAGCAATCTTATCAATGATAACTAATGCTCTTTCTTTCGGAGTCAAACCACGAAGGTCTGCAACGCCACGTTCGGAAACAATGACATCAACATCATGTTCGGTGTGGTCAATATGAGAGCAGAACGGAACTACGGAAGAAACTGCACCCTTCTTTGCCATAGAGGTTGTGAAGAATACGGTCAAGAAACCGTTACGTGCAAAGTCGCCGGAACCGCCAATACCATTCATCAATTTGGTGCCGTTGATATGGGTGGAGTTAACGTTACCATAAATATCAACTTCAACAGCGGTATTCATGGCAATGATGCCGATACGACGTGCAACTTCAGGGCTGTTCGCAATTTCTTGCGGACGGAGCATCAAATGAGGTTTATAGAAATCCAATTTTTCTTTGAATTTCTTCAAGCAATCAGGAGACGGAGTCAATGCAGTGCCGGATGCAATACGCAATTTGCCTGCATCAATCAAATCAAACATACCGTCTTGAATAACTTCGGTATAAACTGTCAAATCTTCAAAATCAGAATTAACAAGGCCATTAATTACAGCGTTAGCAACACCGCCTACGCCAGATTGCAAAGGAAGCAAATTTTTGGGCAAACGGCCTGCTTTAACTTCTTCTTTGAAGAAAGCAACCAAGTTTTCGCCCATTTTCTTGCTGTCTTCGTCAATAGCAGCCAAAGGACGGGTCTTATCTGTAATATCGCAAGGAACAACTGCCACAATTTTATCCAATTCGCAAGGAATATAGGGAGTGCCAATGCGATCTTCAGGTCTTTCAATAGGAATAGGTTTACGGTTGGGGGGATCCAAAGGAACATAAGAATCATGCATGCCTTCCAATTCTTTCGGTTGGGAGGTATTAACTTCAACGATAACTTGTTTTGCACTTTGTACCCAGCTGGAACTGTTGCCCATAGAAGTTGTGGGAACAAGACCAACTTTGCCACCACCAATATCTTTGATTACGCAAGTTTCAATAATTGCGATATCAACATCACGGCGGTTAGCCATAAAACCATAACGGGCGATTTGAGCGGTGTGGCTCAAATGTAAATCGGTATATTTAACCTTGCCTTCGTTAATTGCTTTACGCATTGCGTTATTGGTTTGATAGGGCAAACGGCGGTCAATGCAATCCACCATTGCTTCATCAATTTCCGGCCCGAGAGATGCGCCAGACCAAATGTTAACCTTGAAAGGTTTTGTCTTGTTACGCTCTGCCAAAGCAAGAGGCACTGCTTTTGGATAGCCAGACGGAGTGAAGCCGCTGACACCAACATTCATGCCGTCTTTGACGTATTCTGCGGCTTTTTCAGCAGTGGTAACTTTGCTTTCAACACAGCCACAAATACGATCTTTAATGTCATTAATGTCCATGTGTACATTCCTCCTTGTTCGGAAAATATTTACGGGTTCTACACCCTTAATTGCCCCACATTATAACACAAAAAAACTTTTTTTGCTAACTTTGGCAAGCAAATTTTTGAATTTTTTGTGTTTTGGGGGAAATTGACCACTAAATTAATTGAAAAAATTTTACCAACTTTTCAACAATTTTTTTCAAAACGCCATATAACGGGAATTTTTGTACATTTTTTAACAAAATGCCACAAAATGTAGGTCTTTACAATTTTAATTATTTCTGCCGATTTTTATATGTTGTATGTAATAGTTTATGTGACCTCTCGCTCAGCGGTTCTCCCAAAAATTCCTTATATAAAGTTTTTATTTCCGGATTTTCATGAGATTTACGAATGGTGCTTGCCTCATCAATCGTGAAAAGTGCCTTTTGCCTTTGCATCCGTTTTGTAAAATCCACAGGGACGGGCTGACCGCCGCCACCAATACATCCGCCGGGACAAGCCATAATTTCAATAAAGTGATAATCCGCAGTTCCTGCCGCCACACGCTTGCACATTTCCTGTGCCGCTTTCAATGTGTTGACCACAGCAACTTTAACCTGCAAATCGCCAACAGGAATTATTGCCTCACGGGTTTCGGCAATGCCACGCACTTCTTTATATTCAACTTTTTCAAAACTTTTTCCCGTCAAAACTTCTGCCACCGTACGAAGTGCCGCTTCCATAACACCGCCGGTTGTACCAAAAATTACCGCCGCACCGGTTCCCGTTCCCAAAGGCGAATCAAATTCCCCATCGGGAAGATTTTGAAAATCAATATTCAAGGAACGCATCATCCTGCCAAGTTCCCGGGTTGTAATAACTATATCAATATCTGTAAAACCGCTGTCAGAAAGTTCCGGCCTTGCCGCTTCATATTTTTTTGCCGTGCAGGGCATAACCGAAACCGTCA
>JAGHTS010000213.1 GCA_018065225.1 Candidatus Phascolarctobacterium caballi | reverse complement strand
GTCTATTACTTCCATTACCTCTGTGTCTTCACTGCTTCCCTCTGGGTTTATGTCTATCTCACCAGTTAATCGTTGCTTTTGTAATTCATATTGCTTCTCTTGCAGCGTCAAGCGTCTGTCTTCCAGTTCGTATGCTTTGATACTGTCCAGCTGCTTGATTATTCGCCCGTGCAGTTTGTTCAACTCTGCTTCAACTTTCATTGCTCTTTCAAACGGGCTTGATTTTATTATTGATTTCATTGCTGTTTTGAACTGCTCGTTTGTGCTTCCCTCTGGGTCTGTCGTGCTGCTCTCAATTCCCAAGTCCTGCTCTGCTTCTCTATCTTCCAAAGACTTTGGCACAATCATGTGTACTATCTTGTCTGTATAGAAGCCCCCTGCTTCTTCGCTCTCATACTCTTTTAACAGCTTTTCCAGATATGCTTTACGCAGGTATAGTGCCTGCAATTCTTCCATCATTTGTCCCATTGCGGACGGTGTTCCCATGTTCTGTATTTGTGTTGCCTGCTCCGGGTCAATATCCCCATACCCTGCTTGTGCAAATGCTCCATGTGTTACGGCGTTTTTATTTCCATCTTTTGCCGGGGTTTTTCCTGCTGCATTCTTATTGCCTTTTTGTCCCCCTCTTTTCTTGGGTTTATTTTGCAACGCTTCTTCCCACTTGTCTTCTGATTTCCATTTCCTTATACGCACTTCTGGCACCCCTGCCAGCTTTGCCAGTTCAGCGGTGCCCATCTGTCCGTCACTATCTAAAAATCTTTGCATGGAATTGTCCCTTTCCGGGTTCCGTGGTCTTCCCATGCCCTCACCTCTTTTCGTTCGTTTTCATTTTTCCAATTCCTCAACCTTGCGGAAGTATAAAAAATTATGGGCTTTGTAAATTGATTATTTCCCAAAGCCCACTATTGCCAACGTGTATATAAACGGCTTTTATGCCTGCTCTGCTAATCTATATTATATCAGCAGTACGCAGGCAATGGCGGGCAAATATATGATTATGCAACCTTGTTAAAATTTGAAATGTGCTTGTTGTTTTGGAAACGTGCCACAAGCGCTTCAATCGCATTATCTCTTATGTTTTTACACTGCCTTTCGCTGTAATGATTTCGTACCGCTACTTGTTCCCATTTCATGCCGTGAATGTAAAAATCAAAAATAATGCTCTTTTCTTTCAGTTTCAGTCGTGAAATTTCCTGCAATATTTGCGCTTTAAGGTTCTGCAAGTTCTGTACTCTTTCTTCGTACTCTCGCATTTCCACGCTGACATATTCTGGTATTTTCAAGACCATATTTTCTACTGGGCGTGATATATTATTTTTTCCTTTTGGTAGACCGTCGCTTTGAATAGCTGCAAGGGGGTTGTAGTATTGGTCTTCATAATCTTTCAGAATTTTTCTGCAAAATGTCACCTCCCCGTCTATGTCTTTGTAGTATTCCAACAACTCAATAACTCGGTCTTTGTCCATTATTTGCGCCATTGCCGTTCCTCCATTCTTTTTATTTCCCTTATACACGTTATGCGCTATGTATTATGCTTTTTGCTTTTCCGCTGTGATATATAGCCCTCGCATTCTGGTTCCCCTCTCATTAAGGACATAGAACACGAACCGCCGCACTGATACGCCTTTGAAATATGCTTTGCACATTTTGTGTTTGCGCAACGATTGCGGCAAAACTTCGGCATATTTTCTGTGCTAATCATTATTATTGGATTGCTCATTGCCTGCACCTCCATTTGTAAGACTGCTACCTACTTTGCTTCTTCTTTTGGTTCTATTGCACATTTGATAATGTCTATAAGTTGCGTTTTTGTCAGCTTCTCCCAGTTTCCATACCTCTTCAATTCATTTTCAAGCCAATATCTGCACTTGTCCTTTTCCTCTTTTCTTTCCATTGCCTTTTTCATTGTTGCTTCTGCCATTTCAGCTTTTGTTTTCCAGTGGTTCTGGTCCCTTTTCAAAATCTCAATCTCACTGTCTTGTCTGTCGATTTCTTTTTTTAGCTTTGCAATCTCGTTTTCTTTTTCACGCACTCTCTGCTTGTATTCATCTGCTGCAATCTCTGCTATTTCCGTTTGCTTCCTCTGTCTTTTTTCTTCCTCTCTTTGGCTCTTTTCTCTGTCTTCCAAGCGCTTTTTAAGTTCTCTGTTTTCTTCCAGCATATCTACAAAGTGTGCTTTTATGCTGTCAACGCTCATATATTCACGCAACCCGGTTTCTTCTGCTTCATTTATTTTCTCTGGTTCTTCTTTTCTCTTAAACAATCCAAACACTGTTTTACCTCCTATGCGTCAAATGCTGTGACATTAAAACCAATAATGCAATAATCATCATCAAGACCCGTCCAGTCTTCCAGAATGTATATAATTTCAATGTCAGCTTTTCTTCCCGTTGGCTGTCCCTCTTTGTACTCCGGCAACTCTATTTCTTCACCCAGTTTGAAGCCGTCTTTTTTCAGTAATAAGAATGTCAGCTGCCCGCTCGTCACCTCTTCGTATTTCTTGCCCGCAAGTCTTATGTCACGTTGCTTCGGCGCTTCATCAGATGGCAAATGCTGCATTCTCTCTTCCTGCTGCATTTCTCGCAGTTTCTTTTTCGTTTCTCTGTCAATGGCTTCCTGCTCTTCGCTGTATCTCTCTTCGTCTGTTTTCTGGGCTTCTCTGCGGTTCTCATAAGCATTGCAGCTTGTCACTGTCGCCTTTTTGTCGTGGCACTCTTCATAATGCGTGCAGCTGTAACAAAGCGACGTGATACTTTCCGGCTGCGGGTCCACATATTCTTCCTGCTGCCCCTGCGCTTCATTCTCTCTTCTTTCCTCGTTCTCTTCTGCTGCGTCTGTTTCGCCGCCCTGCTCCATCTGTTCAAAGTTCATTTGTCCCGGTATTGGCTGTGCTGCTTCCCATTGCTTTTTCAGTTGCTTTATATCTGGCAGTGTTAATGTTTCATTTTCTCTGAATATCTCCGCTGCCCTTTTCTGGTATTCTTCTTCAAGCCCGGACGCTTCATAAATGATTGATACGCCAATATTATTTGCTTTGAACTCTTCCATAAGTTCTGGAATTAGATTGTTATATATTGCCTTGTATCTTCCAAGCTGCGCAGAAGACGTGTTGATTATCTCTGCCAGCAAATCACGTGTTCTTCCCGGAATGTCCATTTGCTCTTTCAATTCCAGCACCAGACGTTCTGTTTCTATTGCTTCTTGCATTTTTTCCCAGTCTGTTTTTTCTCGGAAGCGGTTCGCCATTATCAATGCCAGCTTATCAAGTATCTTGTCTTTTTTAGGCTTCACCATAATTGGAACGTATCTGAAACGCTCTTTTCCCTCTTCTACCAGTTGCATTATTGCACGGCGTCTTCTGTGTCCAGCAAATATATGTCTTTTCCCATCTTCCCCCGGTTCTGATACCAGAAGCGGTTGCAGCACTCCTACAAGTTCAATGCTTTCTTTTAAGTCTTGCACGTCCTCTGTATTGTAAAAATTTTCTTTTGATGGTATAAGGTCGTATATGTCAGCTGTTGTCTGCTCTCCATCTGTCACCACCGCTTCTTCCTGCTCCTGCACTTCCTCTGTTGCAACCTCTTTGGAACGCTGGTTGAGTAATTCAGTTAAATTGAATTTTTTGTTTTCTTTCGCCATCTTTCTTCCCTCCTAACGTGTCCGAATTGGTCACATTTTCAGCCATTCTTCCACTAACGCTTTATAGTCAGCAGAAGCGCCGCAGCGTGGTGAATAATCAATAATTGGTTCCCTTGCAAATGTGCTTGGTTTCATTTTTGGTGTTCTTCTAATAAGCGTTTTGAATACCGGGTATTGCTGCGCCTGCAAATACTCTGCGCCCTGCGTGTCAGCTTCATTTGTTCTGTCGTACTGTGTGATAAAACAACCGCAAAACTTCAAATCTGGGTTCAAATCTTCACGGGTGTTGTCTATCTGCTCTTTTAATTCTGCCAGCCCATCAATCGCAAAATCATCAATCGTAATTGGCACCATAACGTCTGTTGAAGCTACCAGCGCATTGATTGTTGAAATGTTAATGTCTGGTGCATTGTCAATAATACAGTAGTCGTATTCTTTCTGTACCTGCTCCAATGCTTTTCTAAATCTTGTCTGCTGCGGTCTTTTCTGGTCCAGCATAACTTCAAGATTTGCTGTCAGCAATTTCATATTTGCTGTTATAATGTCCAAGCCGTCATAATCTGTATGCTGTATAATTTCAGCCATATTCAGCCCACGTTCTGTCATTACATCAGCTGTTCCCTTGTTGTCGTAGCTGTGGCGGTTCAGTATCTTTGAAGCGTTCCCCTGCTTGTCATTGTCAATCAGAAGCACTTTGCAGCCGTGTACGGTTGCCAGTATGTGTGCCATATTGACGCTGGATATTGTTTTTGCCACCCCGCCTTTTAAGTTGATAATTGATAATACTTTCATTCGGTATTCCTCCTTGTATCTGGTCTTTGTTCTCTTTGTTTCCCAGTAATGCACGGTGCGGGACTTGAACCCGCAGCCGTCAGCTTCGGAAGCTGCTGCGCTATCCATTGCGCCAACCGTGCTATTTTTCAAATTCAAGCACTTTTTGTCCATCTATTTCGATAAATGGAATTTTCAAGCAGCCGTTATCTTCCCATACTGGCACTTTTGTTTCGTGTCCCATATCTTGCAGCACTTGTGCCCAGCAGGTGCAGCAACCATAATTTACATGGTTTCTGTTCACGTCGCCGTCTTTTGCATTGTCATTCGTCCACATTGCAGCTTTGATAAACCTTAACTTGATTTCTTCAAAATATGTTTTTTCCATTTCGTGTACCTCCATATTGCTTTGCTGTTCTAACTGTCTTTATTATATACTTGCGCAAGTATAATTTCAATATGTAATAATACACAAATATAGTTGCGCAAGTATAGACATTCTTTGTGCAATATTTATACTTGCGCAAGTTGTTTTATTTTTCACGGTTCCTCAATGCTTCTGCGTACTGCATGACTGGCATTTTTACGTCTAATGGTTCGTAATGACCGCTGTTGTCCAGTTCATACAAGAACTGCACTTCTTTATTTCTCAAATAGTGCATTGTCAATATGTCTGATACTTTGTGCAGTTCTGCGCTTCCTGCGATAATGATATTTGCATTTTCTGGCAGGTAAAACGCCTGCTTGTTGCTGCTCTTTTCCTTTGGCTTCATAATTGCCACTGTGTCGCCCAGTTCAAGTGGGCATACTGCCTTAAAAGCTGCCATCTGCATTGTTCTTCTCTTCCTTTCGTTCTTTATGCTCATATTTTCTTCTGTTTTCCTGCTGTACAACCCAAGCCGCTTCCCTTACAATTACCCAGATTAAGAACGCAACGCCCATGATGAATAGAACTGCAACTGCTGCCCCGGTTAAGCGTAATAATGCAACAATAAAATCAATCAGCTGTTCCATTTGCTGTTCCCCCTCTCATTTTCTCTCTTGCTTTCTCTATTGCTCTTCTTGCGCTGTTCGCCCTCTGCAAAGTCTTTGTCATGCTGTTGCCCGGATTGGCTGTTTTCTCTTCCTGCTGTCGCTGTATCTGCCTGCGCAATATCAATTCTTTTCCGCTGTAATGCTTTTTACCTTTTGCCACTGTTGCACCTCCTAAAAATAACGCTTCTTGTATCTGCTGCCCCTGCTTTTACTCTCACGCTTCCTGCGTCTGTGTTTCTCTCGCATTTGTGCGTCATACGCCTGCTGTGCAAGTCTTTTTGTTTCTTGATGGTCTATATTGTCAACCTCTTCTTGTACAACCTCTAATACTTCCACTTCTTCTTCCTTGAAAGTAAATGTCATTCCGGGGTCGTATGTTTCCGCTTTCCAATCTGCTTTGAATTGTTCAAAATTATCTTTATAACCTCTGTATGCAACGTCTGGGTGATACTGTTCTGCTTCATACAGTCCCAGCATTACTTTTTCGTCCACTGTGTCTTCCCATGTGTAAAGGTGCCAGCTTTCGTGGTTGTCGTAATTCCACTTTGAAAGATATACCGTCAGCCCGTCCAGATAGTTTCCCTCACGGACAATGTGTTTCATTTGATTACAAGTGAAGCCCTGCCCTTTTAGTTGTTCTTTTAGCTTCTCATATTCTCTGCCGCCAGTATGTAGCTTCGCTTTTACAATTAACGGCAGGTATTGTGGCTGTTTATCCTCTTTTCTTGCCATTGTTCTTCCTTTCCAGTCTGTCTGCTATATTCAATATTGCTTCCATTGATGTTCTTATGTTTGCGTCTGTCGCTTCTGTTATCTTCAATACGTTTGCAACGTCCCGTAATTCCTCTGCCATTTCTGCTGCTTCTGTGGCTTTTATGTCGTATTTTTCTATACAGTTTTTACAAACCTGCGTTCCCTCTGGTATAACCTCACCGCATAGCAAGCAGCGCTCTTCACTGCTCATTCTTCCCAGTCCTCCAATTTCTTGACACGGTTTGTTAGGTTTCTTACTTGCTCAATAAGGTTCTGTACCTCATACGGCAGCAGTCCCGTTTCTTCGTAGTCGTGCAACTTTTTTGCTGCTTGACTGACTGTGACGTGCTGTTTCAATACAACTTTCTTTCTGCTGTCGCAATATTCTGTCAATGTTGTTCGTTTTCTCTTCTTTGGCTTCTCCGGCTGTCTGAATGCGCCAGCCCTCTTCATTGTGCTGTAATATGGCACCGTCTGTTTCAATGTGTGGTCAACCATCATCATTCCACCTTTCTTCCCGTTTCTGCTTCAATATCCAGATACTTTGCTATTTCGTCCATTGCTTCTTCTGCGCCGTAGCACACAACGACTTTGTAGCCCTGCTTCCGTAGCTGCTCAATCCACCAGTCTTGTTTTTCTGTTGTCTTGTTCTTTCCCCACTTCATTTCCACATATAACCCGTGGTACTGCTGCCGTGGCGCAGGCAGTGTCAAGTCTGGCACGCCTGCTTTTACTCCCTGCCTTTTAAGGTTTGCGGCTTCAAGTTGGTTCCTGCTGCCGCCATTCGGCACATGATAAAGCAGTTTTAATTCCGTGAACCTCTCTTCATAGAATGTTGCCCACCTCATAACCCTTTCTTGTTCTGTTGCTTCGCTCCTTTTTCTGTTATACATTTATTTGCCCTTGTCCTCTCTTTCGTCCAAGTGCGTTGCCATCATATCTGCTAAATGAAGCATTGCAGCCAGCCTGCTTTCTGAAAAAGCATTGTTCATATCATAGCTGCCGCCTTTTACTGCGCTGTCAAATGGTCCCATGTGCCATCTAATAGCCATCAATTCTTCGTCCGACAACTGCATAAAGCGCATAATCTGGAACACTGACTTTTCGCCATGTCCAACCGGGAAAGCGTTTGTATATGTGTAGCTTTCAACCTGCTTCCAGCTACCGTCTTTCTGTTTCTGGTTCTTTGTTTCAATCTTGTATGCGTCTATCTTGCATACATCATGCAGAAGTGCCACAAGTGCTATTGAGTCCAGTGTATATTCCGGCGTTGTTTTGTTCTGTCTTCTGTCTTCGTCCTCTGCCAAATGAAGCAATCTTTTGAATACATGGTTTGAATGCTCAACCAATCCACCTGCATAATTTCCGTGATACTTCGTGCTTGCTGGTGCATTGAAAAAGCCTTTTTCTTCCAACCATTCAAGCAGTTTGTCTGCTCCCGCTCTCTTGATGTATGAATAATAATTCTTGAACTTCTGCACCTCTTCAAGTCGTTTTGTTTCCGCTTCCTGCTTTCTCTTTTCCTCTGCTTCTCTTTCTGCCTGCTCCGCTGCCAGCTGCTCTGCTGTCTTTTCTGTTTTTTTCTGGTCCATGTTCTTTTCCTCCTATGCTCTGTATTCTTCTTTGCTATCCATCAAATATATTTTCCCGTCCGCTTCGTACAGCATTATAATTCCTTTGAGTGCTGCGAACGTCAATTCTGCTTTCATTCCCTCTGATATTCCGTATCTGTCGCCAACCAGAATGAATTTGCAGTTTTCAAGCACTGCCATTCCTGCTGCCATTCCCCGGCTTCTTTCTTCTGGTATGTTGTCGTCTGTAACCTCTGTTAAATATAAATGCACCGTCACTGGCACAAAGCCGTTGTTTAATGCTGCTTTTGTCAATGCTCTTGCATATTCTTTATTGCGCTTCACCTCTCCCCGGTATGGGCTGCACACATAAAGCAAGTGATTATTTTTCATCTTCTCACCTCTCAATCTTCCAGCTGTATTTCTTCATCAGCTGTCGTCGGTTCTTCTTTTCTCTTCCATTCGTCCAAGTCCAGAAGTGTTCCGCATTTGCTGCAATAATTAAAATCATTTGACACATGGAAATAATAGCCGTCTTCTCTGTCTTTCCTCATGTCTGCGTCGTATGCAGAAAACAAATGCTTTCCGCATACCGGGCAATAATATGAATTTAGATAACCCAGTTGCGGTTTCCCGGTCAATGTTGGGTATTCGCTCTTTTTGTGCTTTGGCTTTTTTGGTTTTCTTGCTACCATTATGCCTTTACCTCCATTGCTGCT
This sequence comes from Candidatus Phascolarctobacterium caballi, assembly GCA_018065225.1. Lineage (GTDB taxonomy): Bacteria > Bacillota > Negativicutes > Acidaminococcales > Acidaminococcaceae > Phascolarctobacterium_B > Phascolarctobacterium_B caballi. Next base: position 36,830 of record JAGHTS010000213.1, on the reverse strand, counting down.
TTCGCAAGTCGTTGTTGTGCCGTTTCAAATTCAAGCTGTATATCCCTTATATTCCAATGCGTGCTACATTCCCCGCAATCCTCTGTGTGGGTGTATGGGCATTTGTTGCAAAAGTCCATTTCTTCTTGCAGGCTTGCCGCTATTGTTGCCAGTTGGAATGCAAGCCCCCAGTATCGTTTTAGGTCAATTTTGTTTATATCCACTGGCACCGCTTCTGCCTGCTGCACCTCTTCATCAGATATGCCGTATTTTCTCTTTAATGCTTCATACATCTGCAAGGCTGTGACCTTTTCGCCACCCACACCACGTTCCGCAAGCGCTTTTATCTTCACCAGCTTTTCAATGATTTTCTGCTTTTCTTCCATCAGTCTTCTTCCACCTCCGCTCCTCCCAGCAAAGCCCGTGGTGGTTTCCTTTTGTCCATCATTTCTGAATACCACGCCGCTTTTTTCATCATGCGTTTTTCTTCGTCGCTTCTTTCCGGCGCTGGTCTTTCTTCTTCGTCTTCTTTGTAGCAGCGGGCGTTTTTATCTGGATAAAGATTGTTCCCGCACTTAAAAGCTATCCAGAACGCTTCATACTCTCTTTCTAATTCTGCTTTATAGAAATTGTATAGCAGTGTTATTTCTGCCGCTTCAATCTCTGTGCAATCATGCCCCAGTTTCTTTCTTCTGCTGTACTTGCCCGTATAATGGTGATATGACGGGTCAGCAGTGACCATGTAGAATATTTGGTGCAACAATGCTTTTTCTTGCTGTGTTGAAAACGAAAACCAGTGAAGTGTCACTGCGTCCAGCATTATTTCTTCGTCTTCAATTTCATATCTGGCTTTTAATTCCTCATACATTCTCATTGCGGTTTCTTTTTCACCGCCCACGCCACGTTCTGCAAGCGCTTTAATCTTTTTTAGCTTTTCAGCTATCTTCTCACGTTGTATCTTGTCCATGTTAGTTCCTCATTTCTTCTGCTGCCAAAATGCCAACAAATACACGTTCTGCGCACGGAACCGCAATGCTGTTTCCAAGTGCTTTATAACGCACCGTGTCTGACATTTCTTTACCGCTTGCGCCGTATCTTGTCCAGTCGTCCGGGAAGCCGTCAAGCCGTTCACATTCAATCGGTATCAGTCTGCGCACAAGATATTTGACCTTTTCAGCAATTTTCTTTATTGTGACAATAAAGTTTTCCGAACCGCCGCCGTAATCTCCACCGCTGGCACGCAGTGTTCCTATTCCCTCTTTGTAATCTCCATAGCCAGATAGTCTGTAACTATGGTTTTCTTCTACCACAAGCGGTGTGTCACCTCTTAATTTTCCTTGTCCTGCCGATAATGTCCCCGCTGTTCCTGCTTCTCTGTAACCTCCGTACTGGTGCCCCTCAAAAAATTGCGGTGCTGCCACTGCGTGTCTGTCTGTTGCCGTCAGTGTGTGGCTCACCCCCTCGTTAATTCCCAGTTGGTTTCCACCGTTCTTCCCAGTTCTCCCAATCGCATTCCCTGCGATAGAATAAACAACGGCTTGCTGCTGACCTGCCAGAAGTGTTGGCGCTTTGTTTTCTGTATATGCTACACTTCCAGCTTTTGCCCCTGCTTCATGCTTAAAGCCTGCTGCCACTGTATCTGTTCTTTCAGTGCTGTTTCCAGTGTTTCTGGAAGCGTCCTGCCCCTCTGGTCTGCCCTGCGCAGTATACCCAAGCACGCTTTCGCACTCAAATAATACTTTTCCTGCACGTTCATTACCAAAACTGTGTACAAGGTAGATACGTTTTCTACGCTGGGGCACTCCCCAATATTGAGCGTCCAACTGTCGCCAAGCTGTACTGCCCCCCCCGCTTCTAACCAGACCGGAACTTGCCCATTTTCTACTATTAGGCATTGGAATGTAGGTTTTTGTGATTTCTTCAAGGACCCTGCGGAAGTCTTGACCTTTATTGCTTGAAAAAGCCCCTGCCACATTTTCCCAGATAATGTATTTTGGGTATTCTCCATTTGTTGCACCTCTCATTTCATAGATTATTCGTATTGCTTCAAAGAATAGGCTTGATTTCGTGCCGTCCAGCCCCTCTTGATTTCCTGCTACCGATAAATTTTGACACGGTGAACCAAAACTAATTATGTCTACTGCTGGTATCTTGTCGCCTTTAATCTTTGTAATGTCCCCAAGCTGTTTCACTTCCGGGAAATGCTTTTCTACAATGTCCACGCAGTTTGGTTCAATCTCACTTGCCCATATTGTTTTTATGCCGTGTCTGGCTGCTGCCAGTGGAAAGCCTGCTATACCATCAAACAGACTGCCAAGCGTTAATTGTGTTGTATCTGGTCTATTCATTCTTTTTCACCTCATGTACTGCCACGACTGCGGCGCTCTTTTTATTCCCAGTGTTTCAAGTGCTGCTGCCTGCTCATATTCTTTTACTGCCGCAACCTCCCAGCCGTACACTTTGCGCCTGCTGCCTGCTGCATAATTGTGTATATCATGTGCAGGAACTCTGCTTTTTGCTTCTGCTTCTGCAAAGTCTTTTATTTCCAGCACTTCTGGGCAAATAAACTCACCTGCAATGCCAACTCCACCCGTCACATATACCAGCACTCGGAACGGTGCTTTGCATTGCGGCTTTGACTTTCTAATTTCCAGCACCTTTTCACCTGCAACCATCTTTTGCCACCATTTCTGGTGAAGTGATAGCAGAATTACTGGCATTGCTTCCAGTTCTGCTGGTTTCCATTCTTTTTTCACTGTTTCTTCCCTCCCTCTGGTATCTGTCTTCTGTATTTCTCCCAATTCACGCAGTCAAATTCCTGCTTGTCTTCGTTGAACTCCAAATGAAGAAATGATTTGCAGTGAATGCAGGTTCCGTGCCCTAAATCTGTCATTCCCGCTTCTTGCATAATGCTTTTGCATATCCATAATGTGCCGCCGCAATCCGGGCAAATGCCTTTATATCTCTTTTTCTCCATGCGCTCACCTCGCAAATTCGTTTTCCAGTTCAATTCTGATATACAAAATGTGTTTCAGCTGCTCTACTTTGTATTCGCTGAACTGTTCAACTGGTATCTGTTCCGGCAGTTTCTCTGTTTTCTCCCAATCCCACATTTTTTCTGTTGCTCTGTACGTTTCCATACCAAGACCAAAGCGCTTTACTTTTCTGTTGCTATCAATGCCAGAATGAAGCGCCGTTGCTGCGTAACCTCTGTAAACAACCTGCTTTGCTGCGTTGTATATCACTACTCTGTCGCTTGGTGTTATTGCGTCCACTACATCACCCAGACGCAACACTGCTGCTTTATCCATCATCATTCCTTTTCACCGCCTATCTGTTCAATTATTCTGGCTTTTGCCTGCTGCACTTTTCTTGAATACTCTGTTTCTGTCAATCCTTTGTTCCATACATTCTGATATGCGCCAGTTACGCCGTAATTGTATGCAGTCAGCACCTCTTCTTCTGTTTCAAATCGTCCCTGCAATTCTTTGATAAAATCAACCGCAACCATAATGTTGAAATACGGGTTTTTCACATTATCAATGCCCAGCTTGTCCATTCTGTCTTCATGCCATTTGACGTTCACTTGCATAAAGCCTTGTGAACCCTCTTTGCTCTCAACATTCCATCTGTAACCGCTTTCAACCTCAATCATTGCCAATACAAGCGCATAATCAACGCCGTTATTATCGCAAACAATATATGTAAACTTCTGAAAGCACTCTGGCATATATCCACCAGTCTTCGCAAACTCTTCTGGTACTTCGTAATACTTGAAGTCCTGCAAACTCTCACCGTCCCAGTCTTGTGACATAAGATTGAACGGATATGGCACCTGCTGCCCTGCTGCCTGCTCCGTGGTTGCTTCTGCTGTCTTTTCTGTTGTTTCCCGCTCTGTTGTCTGCGCTGCCAACGTTTCTGGCTTGTTTTGCCCACCTCTTATCATCATTGTTGCTGATATAATAAGCGTAACCAGAACAACTGCTGCCACTGCTGCCATAATATGTCTGTTGTATCTTCTCCACATTCTCTTCATTGCCTTGCGGCGCTTTATCTGTTCAGAATTTAATGTTTTAGTCTGCATTTCTTTTGCCCTCCTTTTGTCTTGCCTTTTGGTTTTGGCTTTTTCCACATTTTCAAGTAAATATGCCAGCCCGTCTGTTCATAATAGACCGCTTCAACTGACGTTATATTGTAGTCACTGTATATCTTCTGGAACTCCGCAAGTCCGTTGTCTGGTGACTTTGCCAACCTTTCCACTTTCTTTCTGGTGTACTTATGGTCGTTGCACTTCTCTGTCGGTGCTGTAAGGTTTCTGCTATGCTTCCACAAACTCTGGTCACGGCTGGTCTTTTCGTCCCCATCACTCTTTGTTGTTTCTGGTCTTTCCAGATTTCGGCTGCTTGAATACCTTTTCTTTCCCTGCGGGTCCTTGATTATGTATTTGCATAGACCCTCAATACCGTTTTCATTCATTTGCAGTCTATCTGCATTTACCCAGCCTATTTGCTTTATCCCTGCTTTATACTCTGGGTTATCAATCTTATTCCAATTTATGCGCTGCATTGTCCACATTAGTTCCACTTCGTCACGGTCTAATCCACCGTTCATAATGATATGATGGTGTATTCTTTTGATACTTTCCCCGTCCTTGTTGAACTTATATTCAGTTACCAATATATATTTCAAGGCTTCCAGCCCCAGTTTCTTTCTTCGGTAATCAATGCGGCGCAGGTAGTTTCTCACTATGTTTTCTGCTTCTTCTACACTGCCCGGCAGGTTCTCTGCACTGTATGTACATGATGTGTGCAAATCTCCTACATGAAAGTTGCCATTGCCCAGTTGTACCAGATACCGTTTAGCGTTCTTGTCGTTCAAGTCTTTTTGCTTTGGTTCTGGTGTCTTTCTTCTCTTTCCCCTCTTTCCTTTGCTTGCTTGCTCTGCTCTCTCCGTTCTGGGTATTATGTCCACTTCTCTATAATCGGTGCAGTCTATCTTCTTTTCTCTGATAAACACCACTGCACTTCCTTTTCTATTCACCCAGTACCCTATTAAGACATAAAAGGTATAACCAGAAGTCGTGGTATATTCTCCACCATTTCTGTTCCATATTGACTGTATATTTATATATACTTTCGTAGGAATGTTAATACCCCATACAAGCCCGGATAGCAGGTGTAAAACCTTTATTTTTCAAGGCTTTTCGCCCCTTTATCCTTGACTTTATGCCGTCAATATGGTACAATAAATGTGTTATGAATTTATTATCAATATTGACTTTGAAAAGTCTTTGACGTTGTGTTTCCCGGCACTTCTTCAAAGGCTTTTCTTTATGCTCTTTTTTTCTTTATGCGTGTGCTGCCGCACCCGCTTATTGACTTTGAAAAATCTTTGATGTGCCCAGCATTTACGCTGGCTTCTGTTTTTTCTGGCGTCTGTGTCACTTGCACTGTGACTTTCACGTTTTCCCGTTGTGAAATTATCAGCGCCAGCGTGTCAAAGAAGCGCTGGGCATTGAATGTTCCTTGTATTTCCACTGCCGCTGTTACCTCCTAAATGGTCTGTACCGCTGGAATGGCAATACTTTTCTGCATTCCTCTTGCAAATCTGATACCCTGCACAAATACCAGAAAATCTTTCTTTTCTTCCGGGTTCAGTTCTCCAAGAAATGCCATAACCTCTGCTGCTTCCTGCTGGTTCTCTGCTGCAAGCATGGTTTCCATTGTTTTTTCTTTCTTATCTGCCATCTGCTTTTCCTCCTTAATTAAATATATTTGCCAAACGACCAAAATTATTTTGTTGCTTTGGTTGTTAAACCAAGTATAGCGCATTACTTTTGGTGTGTCAACCATATTTTTGAAAATTTATTTTATTTTTTGGTTGACTAACCAAAACAATAATGATATTATGAATTTACAAAATAGAAAGGGGGTTCCATTATGAATGACCGTTTGAGAATGCTTCGTGAAGATATGAAACTTTCAAGAGCTGCTTTTGGTGATAAACTCGGCGTCAGTGGTGATGTTATCAATAATTTAGAACGTGGCAGGGTTGAAATTAAAGAACATATAGTGAAGCTGATTTGTGCTGAATATTCAGTAAATGAAGAATGGTTGCGGAACGGCACTGAACCAATGTACGTGCAGCCAGACGCATTCAGCCTTGACGACTTTGTGAAGTCAAAAGGTGCTACGGGGCTTGAACTTGAAATTGTAAAGACATATTTTGAACTTGACCCGCAAATAAGAAAAGCTGCAATGGACCATTTCAAACGCCGCCTTGCTGCCGCAGTTGCAGCAGACCCAGCGTTGCTTGTTCCAGACAGTGAAGAAGAACTGGAAGCCCAGTGCCCACCCGTTGACACTGGCAATGCTTCTGGGGTAGACGCTGGGTGATAAACGCACCCAGCTTTTTACTTTTACTTAAAAATTATTAGTTGCGTTATTCCAGAAAAATTCAAATTGATGTATATTGTATTGCTCTTGCTGTAATATATGGCATACACTCTTACGTCGTAATATCTTATATATTTTTTCATTCTGTGTGACCACCTTTCTTTTTTCGTCAGCTGGGCGCACTTTACATTATAATTTTTCATTTTCTGGAATATCTGCGCCGGAAAGGTTGATTGAATGGGATATTTTGAGAATAGCGAAGCTGCGCAGCAACAAAACAGAAGAAACAAAGCGCAGTTTGAACACATGGTTGTGCGTAATCTTGACCGCACCAACAAAACTGCAATTATAGAAAGTGCAGACGGTGAAAACTTTTATTCTGTCACGCTTTCTTCTTGCACTTGTCCAGACTTCATAAATAGGCAAAAGCCGTGCAAACATATTTATAAATTGGAAAACACACTGAAAGAAACTACCGCTGCCGCACCGTCAAACAAGCATTTCATTGTCTTTTTGCTCTGCGTGCTTGCTGGATATTTTGGCGCACATTATTTTTATACAAAGCGCTATGGAATGGGACTATTATATTTATGTACAGCTGGTCTTTTCTGTTTTGGCTGGTTTTACGATATTTACCGCATTGCTTCTGGACGCTTTTGTGATAAATACGGCGAAATTTTATAGACATTAAAAGCCCCGGCAGTGCTGGGAACACTCCGGGGCGTGGCATAGTATATATGTACCAGATACAACATACCGTCTGCATTGTTATTGTAGCACCTGCGGGCGGGAAATTAAAGGAAATGCAGGTGATTTTGTGAAAAAGAAAGATATTGCCCCGGCGCTTGTCCGGGTCGCATTGTATATACGTGTTTCTGGTGAGGAACAGAAAATAAAAGGTCTGTCACTGGAAGCCCAGCAAGAACGACTGGAAGCCTACGCACGGGAACGGGGCTGGGTGATAGTCGGTGTTTATATTGACGCAGCAAAGACCGCCAGAAAGAATATGCACAAGCGAACCGAATTTCAAAAAATGCTTGGCGCTGTAAAGCGTGATGAAATAGACGTGCTTTTGTTTTGCCGTCTTGACCGCTGGTTTCGTTCTGTTGCTGATTATTACAAAGTTATGGAGGTTCTGGAAGCCCACAACTGCGGCTGGAAGACTATTGATGAAGAATATGACACAAGCACTGCAAATGGGCGCTTGTATATCAATGTCAAATTGTCTATTGCCCAGAATGAAGCCGATATTTGCGGTGAACGTATAGACGTTGTATTTGACAGCAAAGTTGCGCATGGCACTGTCGTTTCTGGTTCAGCCCCTTGCGGCTATCGTGTCAACTCTGAAAAACGACTTGAAGTTGTACCAGAAGACGCAGCCATTGTTTGTGACGCATTCAATCATTTTGAAGCTACCGTGTCCCAGCGTGGGACCGTCAAATATATTCGTGAAACTTACGGTCTTAATTGGTGCGACGCTACTTTTCGCCGTATGTTGCAAGAAAAGTTGTACACTGGTGTATATGACCGTGGCGGCAGATATAATTCTAATTTTTGTCAGCCTATCATATCGCAAGAACAATTTGACCGTGTACAGCTGTTATTGAAGCGCAATGCACGTTCTGCGCCAGCTGGCAATGTTTATATATTCACTTCCATTTTGACTTGCTCTGAATGCAACCATAAATTGTGCGGCTACATCAGCCGTGGCATTTATTATTACCGTTGCAACCAGCATTTCCAGCGTGGGCGTTGCTGTCACAATCATTCAGCCCGTGAAAGTCACGTTGAAGCGTGGTTGTTTGAACACCTCGCAGAAGAATTGGAGCGCTGCCAGTTGGAATGGGAGGTTGAAGCTGCAAAGAAGAAAAGAACTGCTGCCGGAACTGACAAAGCCACTTTGAAAAGAAAACTTGGTAAACTTAAAGAATTGTATGTAAACGACCTTATAGACATTGAGGAATACAAAAGGGACTATGAAATATATATGTCTGCTTTGAACCAAATACCAGACAACAACATTGAACCGCCCCCGGACTTTTCCGCTGTTCGTAAACTTCTTGATAGTGATTTCAAAAGCATTTATGATACTTTGACCCGTGAGGAAAAACGCACGCTTTGGCGCTCTGTCATTAAAGAAATACGCATTGATAATGACCAGAATATCACGGGTGTTGTTTTTGGGTAGTGTTGTACTAACTTAACACTACCCGTGGGCTGTGTTTAATTAGTACAACATCAATCAAAGCCCAGAAGCACTGCTGCCACTGGGCTTCTTTTTTACTCTCAAATTGTCTACATTATGTCGCTGGCTTCATAGTGCTTTTTTTCTCCCACTGCCGCTTTTATTTTTTGTTCCCACTCATATTCCTTTATTATTTTTATCTCTTCTGGCAATATTTCATCAATTATTATAATATAATCTTTCTGTATTCCATCTTTTTGTATGAATGCCGGGTGAAACATTCCGTCTGGTCTTTTGTATATATCAATTTTCGCTTTTCCAGTATAACTGAATTTGTCTGCGTGCAAATAGTAATCAAAATTATCTGTTTCGTACAGTTCTGCTTTTCGTTCTCCTTTGTAGCAAAAAATATATTTTGTGCATTTCCCGTATATGTACATTTTCGTGTCCATCTGCACAAGTTGTCCGTCTTCTGGCTTTGGCGTTTCTCCATCAATCACAAATTCCCACACGGCTTCAATCACTGCTTTTCGTATTTTTATAATGTTTTCTGCAAAATTATGAATTTGTTGTTTTGCTTGACTTATTGTTTCATTCAACGTCGTGCCCCTCCCTCTTCATTCTCTGGTATATCGCAGTTACAATATAATCATTTAGGCTTTGTCCGGCTTTCCCCGCTGCTCTCTCAATTTTTACTTTTTCCCCTGCTTTTACAAATGGGTATAAACGGTCATACGCTTTGCTGTTGAAGTTGTTTTTTGCTTTTGTTGCTGCTGTCGCTTTCCCAGTGTTCTTTGTGTCCGGCTTTTTCTGTTCTTCCATGCTTTCACACCTCCGCTGTATATTTGTGTTTATCATTGTATCACGGCGTTATCCCTTGCGCAAGTATATATATTGCACAATTATTTTGTTATCTTACGCAAGTATATTTGTGCAATATTTCTGCTGTATTCTTCTTGACTTTATACTTGCGCAAGTATATAATAAAGACAGTTACAAGAGCAACAACAATAATTCATATATCCGGGAGGTAACAACCATGAACGCATTATCAATCAACATTCCAGCAAACTTCATTTTCTCTTGTGAGAACACTCTTGCAAGATACGCAGCTGCTACAAGCGAACCTGCAAAACGTGGTATTCTTGACCGCCAGACCTTGCAGGGTATCAACTGGGCAATCGGCTTTTGCAAGTCGCTTGACACTGACTATATGAGTGACGCTGAATTAAATCACGCTATTCGCTTAACCATGTTTCGTGGTAATACTTGCCCGGTATTCCGTGGCTAATTCAACCGGGCGGCACTGCTGCCGCCCTTATCATTTATCGAATGGAGGAAATAACAATGGCGGCAAATATTATGATAGCAGACAACTTCAATGATTTTGTAGAAAAGGTTACGCAGGCAGAACGCACCGCATTGAATACACCTTTTGGGCAGGAAATAACACAAAAACTTCTTGAAATGAAGCTGGCTGCCAATCCGAACATGACCCCGGAAGAATGGCAGGACACAAAAAGTCAGTTCTTGACTTTCCTTTTTGCAATGTTTGTGAAAGAAACGCCAGAAGCAATGGCAGAACTTGGGCACCATGTATGGAACGAATTGCAGCAAGAAGCATAAGCCCTCAAATAAGCCCATAAACGACAAAAAGCCCGCAGGTGATAAGTTAATCACCTACGGGCTTTATTCTTTAATATGGCTTATTCTGTGCGCTGTCAGTGCTATTTCTTGCAGTTACTCAATAACTACTTTGTCAACGTCCTTTGTTGCTGCTTCGTATTCTTCCGCTGATATAGTCCCAGTCATATTCCCGGCTGCGTCATATACGTTGTATGTTCCATCTGGGTTCTGTTCTGTTGCACCCTCTGGCACGTTATTCGTTGCAATGGCTATTTTCTCCACGTCCGTTTCCCCGGTGTTTGCGTTGATATTGATTGTTAGCTGCGGGAACTGCTGCACCGCTTCAAGCGCCACTGCTTCTTCAATATTGTTTCCCTGCTGCTCACCCGCCATCATTGCTTCATACGCCGTCTGCGCAATAGCCCTTATCTGGTCTTCTGTAATATCCAGCCCGGCTGCGTCTGCAATCTCTTTTAGTTTTTCAACAACTGCATTCATTTTCTCTTTTCCCGGCTTGTCTTTCTGGAACTCTTTTGCCCAGACAACAAACTTTGCTGCCCATCTTTCAATAATGGTCAAATTTTCCACAACCTCTGGTATGTACTCTTTTACCTCTGGAAAAACATATTTACCGAATAAAAACGCTGCAACTGCAACTACCAGCTGCACTGCGCAAATGATAATGTTGTTCATGGTTCAATCCTCCTGCTATGCTCTTATTTTGTAGGCAATTTCAATACCTGCCCTGCGTAAATTGTGTTACTTGAAAGACCATTCATAGTCTTAATTTCATTGTATCTGGAACCGTCGCCCAGCTGCTTTGCTGCAATAGCCCAAAGGCTGTCACCGCTCTTGACTGTGTATGTTCTTTCCGCTGCGCTGTTGATGTGTGATAAATCAGAAGCATTTACCCAGCCACAAACGCTGCCACCGTCGCCGCCCTCTCTAACTACATGATAAGGGTGTTTGCCGTTATATTTCTGTGTTACCTTTGCTTTACCCGGCTTGCAGCTTTTGCCGTCTGTTGCATTTGCGCTTGTGTAATGTGTATTGCCGTTGAACATTACCACTTCGCCCAGTGCAAATTCTGTGTTGTCGTCCGGCTTCTGCTCTTCCTGCTTTGGCTTGTCCGCAGTTGCTTTCTTTGAGAAGTCCGGCACGCCGTAACCTCTGATATAGCGCCCGTTGACCTGCAATGTTCTGTCGCCTACTGCGTTTGACTTGTTGCCCTCTGTTACTGTAATTGTATTGCCGTTTACGGCTGTTACAATTCCAACGTGTTCCGAACCACCCGTGCAATCTCCATTTCCGTTGTCGTCCCAGTCATAATAAATATAGTCGCCCGGTTCTGGCACCTTTGCGTCATTCTCGCACCATCTGCCCATCTTCTGCCATAATGCAATCTGTGCATTGCAGCCGCATTCAGTAGGTATAATATCTGTGTAACCAGCTTCAATGGCAACCATAGAAGCAAATGTGGCGCACCAAGCGTCCGTATAGGTTACTTTGTACCCTCTTGCAAGTGGCTTGTGCGCATTGTACTTGTCAATGATTGCGTGGTGCTGGGCGCTTCCCTCTTTCACGCCCTTGTACTTTGTTGCAATTGCTGCAAACTTCTTTCTAACTTCTGATACATTCATATTGCTTGTACCTCCATTCTGTGTATTGTTTTTTGCAGCTGCGTACTTGTCATAATATGTTTGACCATACGCAGCACGCTTCTTCTGTACAGCTTCGCTCTGGTCTGCCGGGCGTTCAAATTTCATCAATACTGTATTTGAAGCCTGCAAAACGCTTGTTGCTTTTTTTATTTCAGCTAAAACGCCTGCATAATTGCCCGTCAATTCTTTCATAAGGAACCCCAGCTGCATTTCAAGGTCGCCCACCGACTTTCCACCGCTTTTTGCGTATTCCAGCAGTGCCGCTTTCCTTGTGCCGTATGTCCACTGCGCCAGACCATATCCGGCGGCGTCGCTTTTGAAGTTTTTATATTTCCCGCTATCAACCGCCGCCGTGTATGTTTCGTCAGTGTGTCCCAGTTTCTTTTCATAGCTGTTTTGCAGGTTCTTTGGGTTCAATCCACTTTCCGCAAATAAGTTGCCCATCAATCCTGCAACAGCAAAGCTGTTAAGCCCTTTTGATTTTAGAAAATTCCAAATCTTTTCTTCGTTTGTATTTCCGTTCAATGCCATTTCTTGCACCTCCCGTCATTACTGTGACATATTGGAAAAATCAGACAATGAGCCGCATAAGTCCGGGTGTGCAGCTTTAATTTTCAATAGATTTTCCGCTTTTGCTTTCCAGCAATAGAAAGCCACTGCCGCAGCTGTCACCCCTCCAACAAATGTCAGTAATACTGACAGCTGGTACACGTCTTGTGTCAATACAGCCCATACACCCACCGCAAATGCTATGTAGTAGGTTAAAAGTATAGAAAACAACACAATCTTTGTTGCGCTGGTTTTTCTGTCTGGGTTCTTTTCCAATTCTTCTTTTCTCTTCTTTCGTTTCAGCCTTAATGCAGGCAGGTTATATATCACAAACAGTGTGAATGCTGCCAGAAAGCCGATAACGAAAAACAATAAGTATTTCATTTCGCCTTTTCCTCCTATACTCCAATTCCAACCCTTAAAAACGCAACAAGAATGCCAATAAGCCCGGTAATTATTGCTGCAATTACTGTTCTTTTCAGCCAGCGTGTTTCTTCTTGCTGCTTTTCAAAGTCCTGCCGTATGTCTTTGATTTCGCTTTCGTGCAAAAGTATTTTGCGCTCATTCTCATAGACTTTGGCTTTTACGTCCCCGTAGCCGTCAAGTTTGATTTCGATTGTCTTTAATCTGTCAAGCACTTCTCTTTCAAAACTCTGTTCCATTCTGCGTCACCTCCTTTACATAAATTTCGTTAAGGCTTTGGCGCAGACCGTAACTGTTAAAATGCTTCAAAATTCCACGATATGAAGCAACTGACCTATCCAGTGTATCTTTGTCAATTTCTCCCGCTGCATACGCTGCAAACATATATTGCAAGCGTCTTTTCAGCTTCTTTGCTGTCTTCTTACGCAACTTTATATGTGTTGACCAGATACGGAAGCCCACAAACTCAATGCCCATGCTGGTTGGTCTAATGCAAGTCTTTTTGTTTAGCTGCAAATGCAGTTCACTTTCCAGAAACTCTGCAATTTTCCTTTTTACTTTTTCAAGGTACTTTTTGTCTTTATGCAGTATTATTATGTCGTCCATATAGCGTATGTAATAATGCAGGTGCAATTTGTGTTTGCAGAACTGGTCAAGTTCGTTCAAGTATAGATTTGCGAACATTTGTGAAGTCAAATTGCCAATAGGCAGCCCAACTTCTCCCAGCAATTCATCAAACGCCACGTCCCCAATGTCTGCACCCATTGGAAGACCAAATTTTGTTTCTTCGCAGTTTATAATCACTGACAAGACGTGCAACAAATCTTCATCAGCAATCTTTTTCCGCAAAATATTCATCAAAATTTCATGGTCTATTCTGTAAAAATACTTTGATACGTCCAGCTTTAAGTAATAATAGCGTTGCGGTTTTCTGTCAGTCTGCTTCAACCAATTATGCAAGCGGTTGACTGCTTTGTGCGTCCCTTTTCCCACTCTGCAAGCGTAGCTGTCATGTATAAACTGCTTTTCAAAATACGGGTTCAGCTGCCTATATATGGCGTGCTGTGCCACTCTATCTTTGAACTGCAATGACATAATCATGCGCTTTTTAGGTTCGTACACATAAAATATGTTGTATCTCCCTACTGTGTAGGTTTTCCAGATAAGTTCGTTTTGCAACTCAATCAAGTTTTCTTCCAGCTTATCCGTATAACGCATTACGTCTTCCCGGTATCTTTTGCACTTTATCCCGGCTTTATAAGCATTGAACAGATTTTCAAAGTCATATATCATGGGGAAAATATTTTTTATTGTCTGCATTTGCTTTTCCCTCCTTAACTAACCAAAATAAGCGCCGTACAAATCAAACTGCGGGTCTACGCAGTCCAAACGTGATATATACATTCAGTTTCCCGGTACTGACTTTCAGCAGCTTTGCTACTTACTAACTATCGTTACGGCAATTCAATCTTTTTCCTACGGTTCCCAGCTGTTCTGGTCCCCCTTTGGAATGGAAATAAGCCCCTTTAACCCAAGCGCACTGGACGTGTCCACGTATGGGCACGACTACTGGCAAAATGGGGTGAAGCGGAGCGGAACGAAACGTTGTTGTTGCTGTTAGTACGCTCGTTGTTCAAGTTCAACGCAGCGCCACCACCGTTGGAAGTGTTGTTGAAGCTCGAACCCCGGATAGGCACGGCAAGTCCTCTATTAACGGCTTATTCCCCAAATACAAAAAGCAGGTTTTACCCTGCTTTTTATCATTTCTTTTTGGCATTGTTTCCGCTACTCTGCGGGCTGCCATTCAGTGACTTATAATATCCACCAATCATGTTCCCTATTTCATTGATGTATCTTGCCATCATTTCATATTTCTTGATTGGCAAACATGGTTTCTTGCTTCTTGTGTAGTCTGCGTCTGCCGCCAATCTGACAAGGTGCCGCAGCACGTCAAGTTCATTGTCCAAGTCACCAAGCGTGGTTTTCTTATAGTGCTTATTTTCCAGCGTTACCACCAAGCGCAACACTTCCAGCATTGTTTCATCAATTTTTCTGGCAAGTTCACGTTTTGCCCGTGGAAACTCTTCCAGCTGTGGTCCTGCATACTTTAGCAACTCATAGACTTTGTTTTTCATTTTGAAGTCTTCTGGTGTTGCATTGTCGCACACATTATCCAGCTTGGGCAACTGTTCTGCTGTATCTTCTGGCATATTTCAACCACCTTTTCACAATATTTTTATATGGGGATTGCTGCCGCAATCCCCGCAGTTTATCTGTGCCCAGTTCCCAGTTACTCATATAAAGCGGAGCGGAACGAAACGTAGCTGTTGCTGAGAGTACGCCCGTGGTGCAAGAGCAACGCAGCGCCACCACCGCTGGAAGTGCCGCTGAAGCTCGAACCCCGGAGAGGCAGACGCTCACCGTCAGTATTGACATACTGCTGGTGACCGCTTGTGCCGTAGTTGTCTGCGCTATCCTTAATCAAACCAGCTGCAACTGCAATCTGTGGAATTGTTACGCCACTTGCTGCTGCCACATTTCCAAAAGGTGTATTCCAACTTGCGGTTGCGCTTGTGCTTGTGTTGATAACGATTTTGCCGGAAACATAATCATAATGCAGTGTTCCTGCTGTTCCCGGTGCCACAAGTGAACCGTCCGGCTTGATTGCTTTCCATTCTGTGCTTGCGTCGCTCATGTCGCAATCTGACTTCATGCTGTTACCGTATGGGATAATCTGAATTTCACCATTTTTGATACGCATACCAGCTACCCACTCCCAGCAGTTGCCGCAAAGGTCAGCAATTCCCGCTGGTGTTCCGTCGTGGTTCCATGTCATAGGACCAGAACCAGTTGCAGTTCTACCGCCGCCGTGCGAACCGTCAATGTATGTGTTGATACCCTTTTCGTATGCCTTTACATAGCTTCTGTCCCAGTTTGTGTTACCTCTTGGGATAAAGCCGTTACGCTGGCACCAAAGGTTGATTGCTGCAAATACGCCGTTCTGGTTTAAGTGCCAGCCAGCGCCTTTCTTTCTACAAGCTGCTAATGCTTGGTCAAAATTGATATAGCATTTAGGGTCTTTCATAGGCAACGAATACGCTCTGTCGTTTACAACGCAGTTAATGTATTTTGATACCCAGATAACTTCCTTTTCTACTCCATCAACAATCCACCAAGGCAATGTTTCTTGTGTGCCCCCGGTGATAAGGTCAGAATACTTCATTTTAGGAATACCCACCATAATTGATGGCATACCCAAATCATCAAACTTTACGGCGTTGTTTCCTCCAAAGGACGCTACCGCCATTGCTAAATCATCAAAATTAGACATTTTTTATACCTCCAATCCCCATAAAATAAGTGTACATAATGACATATCAAAAGGAATAGGCACTGGCACTTCTCTTGGGTTTCCCTGCTCGTCTTCCCCGTCTTCGATTACATCATATCTGCGTGCTGGAATTATAACTTGTGCAGCATACTTCTGCGCCTTGCCACCAGTGCCAATTACCACGCCGTCTTCTTCATCAATACAAATGTCCAATGAAACTTCATAATCTCTTTCACGGCTTGCAAGATTGATTGTCAATTCATCATCACCAAAAGTGATTTTCTTACCACCAGAAAGCGCATATTCAATGTGTGTTCCCGGTGTCTTCTCAATTACAATAATTTTGTTAGTAGAAGCCATAATATTTCTTACCTCCATTCTGCATTCCTGCAACCTCGCTTGTGCGGGCTGCAATTACCTCTGCCGCTTCTCTCTGTGCGGCTGTTGCTTGTCCCTGCTGCACTCCAAATGAACGTAAAATTTCATTTTCGTGCTGCTTTTTCGCTTCGTCCTTAATAATTACGCCTGCTGCCATCAATAAAACCCGCCTTTCACATATACTTTTACTTTCACGCTGGTTGCGCTGCCAGTGTATGCAATCTTGAAGCCATTTAATAGCTTTTCTGAAACGACAATATCACCGACAAAGCCGCCGTTGCACTCTTCCACTTCCGCTTCCACGGTGTAGTCAAGATGGTTTCTTTCTTCCGACAAAGCAACTGTTGTTTTTGAATTGTTGAACGGGTACTGCTGCGAATTGCTCATTGAAACACTCTTTGTTTCTCCCTGCAAATCTTTGATTGCCTGCTGCCCGTGAATGGTTGTAATTGTCAGAAGCGCCGCCAACTCTGTTGCATTAGATATGCCCTGCTCCATGTGGTTGAAGTTCTTTGCGTTCTGTGGGGTTCCCTGCTGGATAACTTCGCCCTCAACTGGTGTGTGGGTGATAGTTCCATCATCATTTCTGCTTTCAGTGTAACGGTCTTCATATTCCGTTACGTGGTCTTGCCACAATTTAGGTTCGTACATTCCTTTACACCTCCTTTTCTACAAAGTCGAATACAAAACGGTATAAAACACCCTCTTGCACATTGTTAAGCGGAATATTTACCGCTTTGTCAGCCCACAACTCTTTATGCTTGTTGTATAGCTGCACTCTCTGCACGGTTGCTGCTCCGCTTATCTCTGGTGTTATCTGGATATATACAGCAACCCTGCCATCTGCCAGACGTTCCCTGCGGTGTATCACTTTTTCACTTGTGGCACCGTTCACCGTGACTTTTGCGTATGCAATCGTATTATCAATGAAATTCTTAAAATCATTGATTGCATTCTGCGTCAACATAGCTTCTCACCTCCTTTATAATTTCCGGGTGCTTCCACACGATTTTACCGTGTATGAATAACCCGTTGCTTGCACGGAATTTTCCACCGCTCCACCCTGCGTTCTTTGCGTTGTGCTTCTCTCTGGAACCGTCCCGGTTGCTGCGGTTTTATATGTGAATGCTTCTGCTGCGTCTTGCATTGTTACTTCCGCACTGTTTGTTTGCCCTTTCTGGCTTCTCTGTGGCGTTTCTCCCGCCTTTTTCTTTCCTGCTGGTGTATTTCTATACTCAAACACATTTAGCGCCGTTTCTGCGTCGATATGCGCCGTGCTGTTACCGAATACAGTATTTCTGTATGGCATTGTGCCCGCTGCTGGCGCATGGAAGATAAAGCCTGCGTTGTCGCTTCCAACAATGACCGTTATATTGTCTTGCTTTCCTTTCATGTTTCTGTATGGATATGTGCCCGCATTCAATCTTCCAGTCAAAGGCGTGCTGTATCTGTAATATTCGCCGTGCGTCCGTATTTCTGTGTGAATACTTCCTTGATAGGTCAATTCGTCCATGTGTGCCGATAGCCTTTTATATAGCTTCACCGCTCTTATGATTTCTTGATAGCTTGCTGTAATTCGCTGGTTTGTTACGTCAAGTATTATGTGAAAATGTCCCGGTTCTCCGTTGTACTGGAACCACTCTTCAACCTCACTTCCAGAAAACAAACTGCCCAGTGCAGTTTCAATGGCGTATTTTGTGCCCATCTTCTTATGCACCTTTACGCTGTTTTTTACCAAGTCCCGTTTTGCTTCTAATGGATAATTGAAGTCGTACCAGTCTACGTGCAGGTCATACGCCAATATGTCCACCAGTTCTTCTGGTAGTTCATCAAATCTGGAATATATTAAAACGTCGTCAACCAGCCCAGACGCTTTCAATAGTTCGTCCGTTGCAGCCTTTGCCAGCGCTACCATTTTAGGGTCTTTCTTTAATGCTTCCGGCAGGTATGTTGTAAAGTCTGTATCATAGATGGTTTTAGACATTCTCAATACCTCCATTCAATACCGTTTTACTTCCCAGCTTTGCAACTTTTATATCATCAACAACCGTATATACTGGCTTTCTGACTTCAACACGCTTCACGCCTGCTTCCATCAGTTTTGCTGTCAAGTATGACGGGTTTATATCTCTTCCCATCTTGCTTTGCTGCCATGATATATAATCTTCTACCGCCTGCCGTGCTGTGCTTTCAATGATTGCTGCACTTGCTGCATTCGGCTGTGATATATAAAATGTCACGTCCACGTCAAAAGGCACCGTTTGTGGAACCGATACTTTCACTCTGTCTGTCAGTGGTCTTATATCAGAAGCGTTCAAAGCGTCTTCAATCTCTTTCAATACTGCTTCTGTCGGTTGTTCCCCGTTCTGTAAAAGCACCCGCACGTCAACTTCGCAAGCCTGCGGGCTTGTCACTGCCACGTCTGAAACTGCCGCTGATACCGACTTTGTAAAATATATATAGCCGTTTACTGGACCCGCTGTGCTGAAACTCTCCATGCTCTCACGCATTCTTTCATAATAGCTTGCGTCGTCTTCCTGCTCCGCACCTCCGCTTGTTGCTGTTATGTTTTCCGCTTTCTGGTAGTAGTCGTATAGGTCAACAATTTCTTTTACTTGCCCTGCTGCCAGATTGTTTCCAACCTCCCCCGCCGTAGTGCATACACCCTCAATGTCGCCGTATGTGTTCCCTGCTTTTATTTCCAGATTTTCTGTTGTTTCAAATAAAATGGCACCGTCAAAAGAAATTCTGGTGCCTTTCGGAATGATTATTGATTGTTTCTGCGCTTCTGATATGTAAAAGCGGAATATTGCTGACGCCGGACTTGCTGGCAGCCTTTCAATGTCTTTGAATAATTCTGCCAAGCTGTCCAAATATTCACCGTCTGCATATCTCGGTACGTTTTTCTTTGCCGTTTCATTTATCAATACACGTTGTTGAACAATCACTGACGTTATCCATGATATGAACAGTCTTTCTGGTGAAGCTGGGTACAGTTTGTATCTTTCACGCCCCGGCACCTGCTGCACCAGACTTTCATATAATGCAATTAAGCTGCTTTCAATGGTTTCTGTGTCAGTTTCCACAAAGTCAATGTCTGGGTATTTTCTATCACTCATTGTCTGTTTCCACCTCCTGCAAATATACTAACGGTATTGTGCGCCCCGTCGCTGCGTCATGTTCAAATTGTATGTCTGCCACTACTGCCCGTGGTTCGTATTCCTCTATCTGGTCGTATATGTAGCCAACCAGCATATTTTCAACTACATTCTGCGGTCTGTGTAATGAACCGCCCGGCAATCCCAAATCACGGAACATAGGGCATGAATTTTGCACCGTATCAAGAATTACTGCCACATTTTGCAGCACTTCTTGATGTTCGTTAGCTGGTGCAAGGTCTATTTCTTTTAGCAATGACCCGTCGCCCCTTATAACGTCCATAATTCATCACCTCTTCGGATATTCTTTTAATGTCACTTTCGCTGTTGCTGCCCAGCAATTACCTTTATTGTCGTACTTTTCAAGTTCGCTGCTTACAGAAGTTATCACCCATTTGTACGAACCGTATTTCTTGCCGCCCAGCACCAACCTTGCTGTTATGCCTTTGTTTACCATTTTATTTAGCTTTTTGATTTCGTTTAGCGGGTTTGTGCCGTGGAACACCGAAAACGCCATCTGAAAATCAATGCTTGCTGGCTCTGGTCCCAAAAACTCCATAACATCACGCTTTATATGTCTATCGTGTGTTGCGTACTTCGCAGATACTTTCCATGATAGCTTGTCAAATGTCCTCACTGTATTGTCTGATACAGAAAAAACCAAG
The DNA here is from genome assembly GCA_018065225.1 of Candidatus Phascolarctobacterium caballi. Classification (GTDB taxonomy): domain Bacteria; phylum Bacillota; class Negativicutes; order Acidaminococcales; family Acidaminococcaceae; genus Phascolarctobacterium_B; species Phascolarctobacterium_B caballi. The sequence continues at coordinate 16,480 of JAGHTS010000213.1, read as the reverse complement.
TCGCCAAAGCTGCCTATTTTTGCCACGCTTACACCTCCCCTATAATAAAGCCGTCGCCGTCGCCATCTGGAAGCATAATGCAAAGCACCATGTCATTTACTGACGGAACCCAAGCTGATATAAAGGCGTCGTGTTTATGCGATATTTCTTTTAGCAATTCCCCGTTGTAGTCATATTTCAGCTTTGTTTGTGCCGTTTGTGCTTCCAGCCCGCTTTCCATTGCTGGCAGCACATACACTGGGCGTTTTATTATGTGTAAATCACCAGACACAATGCCGCCTTTATCTTTGAATTTCACACGGGCTGTCATAGCTTTTTCATTTACGCTCTGCACTGTTCCAATTCGTATTGCGTTTTTTAATTCTGTCAAGTCTGCCATCAATAGCCCTCCAATATCTGTTTTAATTCAATAGCTGTTGTATATCCTCCCGTCAGCTTGTGTGTTGCCTTTGTTATCTTGTATTTTCTGTCGAACTCTTGAAAGCCCTTTAATTTTACCGTCGCACCTGCTACCAGCTGCACGTCGCCAAGCATTGTAAAACTTGCTGTAAACTGCTGTGTGTTCTTTTCTCTCAATCTCTTTTTTGCCAGTTCGTATGCTTCCTGCGTACTTGTTACCTTTTCGTTGACTTCAAGCACTTGCCCGGTTCCCTCTTTGCTGTCTGGTGTGTATGTACTTTCAATAGTTTCTTTGCTGTCTGGGTCTGTGTATGATACATGACAACTTGTGTATGCTGTATCATGCAGACTGGTTCCCAGCTTAAATGATAAATAATCACCGCTGCCGTATTTTATAGTCTTAATAGCTGGCTTTTTGTCGTATTCTTCTGCGTCGTAAATAACCACTGCAAGCGTTGTTACTTTCAAGGCAAGTCCAGACGCCTTGCATAGTTTTTGAAGAAATGCAATATCCGACTTCTGCACCTGCTCTTTTCGCTTGTATGTTGGGTTTTTACTTGCAAGGTACATCAATTTCAGTGCGCTTTCTTTTGCCAGCTGTTCTGCTATAACCTGCAATGTTGTATTTTCCCACGCTCTTGACTTCTTGCACGTTCTCATTGTTGACGTGTACGGAATTGACGTGCCTTTTAATGTTATTTTTGTAGGCGGTCCGCTTGCGTCTATGCTGTCCAGTTCAAACGTTCCGCAGTCAAGCACTGCGTCTTTTCCGTTGTCGTGCCAATTCTTCTGAACAATAGTTGCTGTTATCAATTTTGGGTCTGATACTTTTTGCGTACTCTCTTTTGTTTCTGTTACCGTCTGTGTTGCCGTTCCTCCGGCTGTTATTTTTAATACTTGCCCCGGATAAATCAAATTGGGGTTCTTTATGTTATTTTCTTGTGCAATTTGTGGATATTTCGTGCCGCTTCCAAGATACTTTGCAGCAATAGCCCAAAGCGTGTCGCCTTTTTTGACCACGTAATTTTCCACTTTTTCTGCTTCAACCTGCTTGTTTACCTGCACTGTTGTTTTTATTACTGTTGGTTTTACTTCCAGCCAGCTTCCAAGCCATTTTCTTTCTCTATCATCAAACGCAATCTGTAAGTCGTCTGCGTTGTCTTCTTCTTCATCAGTGAAAGTCAGACTGCTTAAATATTTGTTTATATCAGCTGGAACCTTGACATTTTGAAACTTCAACCGCAGTTCAACTCTGCGTGCCATGTTCTTATCACTCATACTATGTCAGCAGCCCCCTTTTCCATGGTGGCAATTCCATGTCTTCTTCGTCTTCCACTTCCGGGATTGTTAAAACAACCCCGGCTGGAAAAACGTAGGTGCTGGCGTGCTTGACATTTGCTTTCATCAGTTTGTCTGTGTGTAGGACGCTTCCCATTTGTTCAAATGCTATCTTGTCCCACATATCCCCGGAAACTGTTGTATAGCTTTTAGTCATACCGCTGCCGCTCCTCCTTGTCTTTTTTCTGGTCCATCAAATCTTCCATTTCACGTAACAAGCGCTGGTTGTTCTCTTCCAGCTTTGCGTCCAAGTCTTCCGGCTTGTCGCCCTCAATTACGATTGTTGGATTGTTATTGATGGTAAAGTTATTTGTGCCGCCATTTCCGCTTCCTGCTCCCGGTGTAACCTCTGGCGCTGTTGTATTCACGGTTTGTGCGGCTGTTGCTTGTCCTGCTGCTACTGTTGGCGCTGTCGCAGCCATGTTTTGTGCTGCCATAATATTTCTGGTCTGGTCAGCTGTAAACACCGTGCGCCCCGGTGCGTTTGTTATTAACTCTGGTCCATTCTCACCAGCAATGAACGTATCTGGTGTTGATAATGTACCTTTTGCAAATCCCGGTATCAACGGAATGTTTATGCCTTTTCCTCCAATGCCCGGCACCCAGTCTGGAACCTTTAATTGATTAAGTCCAGATATAACACCATTCACTGCGGAAACAACCGCACGCAAAGGCGCTTTTATAATCTCGCCAAGCCCGCTTACTGCGCCGGAGAAAATTTCTTTTATTCCATTCCAAGCCTGCGACCAATTACCAGTAAATACACCAGTTATAAAGTCAATCAAGCCTTGAAATACCGTCATTACGCTTTGAACGATATTTGTTATCGTTGTAAGCGCTCCACCAAGCACCGACGACAAAACAGACGCCAAAACTTGAATTACTGGAACCAGCGCATTTATTAGAGTTGTTAGCACTGGCAAAATTGCGCTTATGATTGTTTGGAACAATGGCAACAAAGCATTTATCACCTGCACCAGCATTGGTAAAATTGCACTCACTATCATTTGAATAATAGGCATTAGCTGGTTTAGTAGTTCAATAATAATTGGCAGCACCGCTTGAATTATCTGCATTATCACTGGCAATAATGTGTTCAGCAACTCGATAATCACTGGCAATATTGCTGATATAATCTGCATTACTATTGGCACCAAAGTATTGAGCAATTCAATAATCACTGGAAGTATTGCTGATATAATCTGCGTTATGACTGGTATTAGCTGCGCTATCAATTCAATTATGATAGGCAATACCGCCGTTATCAGATTTCCTGCAATTTGAATGATTGCCGTTATCAACTGTCCCAGAACTGGAAGTATTGCTGATATAAATTGTGCCAACAACGGTGCAAGCTGCGTCACAAGCTGTACCAGTACTGGTAATATGCTTGTTGCTGCCGTTTTTAGTGTTGAAATAATTGTCGGTAGTATCTGTTGAAGTGTTGAAAATACATCTGTTGAAACACCCGCAAACGCTGTCTTGAATGCGTCGCCAACCATTGTTATTGACGCCCAGACTTCATCAAATATCTTCAACCCCTCGTCACCGAATGTCTGTTGTATATTTGCCCGGACGTCTTCAAGGTTGTTTGCCACATAGTAAATTGCTGCGCCTATTGCTGCTGCAACTGCCACGATTGGTCCCAGTTTTACTGCAATTCCTCCCGCTTTTGTTGCTATGCCGCCCAGACTTTCTGCTGCTTTAAGTGCTTTGAATTTTTCAAAGGCTGCCATAATTCCCAGCACGCCTTTTTTTGCTTCCAGAAAACCAAGTTTTGTTCCCAAACTTGCCACTTTAAGCCCTGCAAAGCCTGCAACCATCTTCATTACCGTTTGCACGGCTTTTGGGTTTTCCTGCGCAAATTCTGACACTTTCGTTACCAGCGTTGCTACCTTGTCAGCCAGATTTCCTACAATCGGCAGCAAGTTTTGTCCAAGTACAATGCTTAAATTAGAAATGCTGTTCTTTGCTTTCTGCATTTTAGCTTCTGTGGTCTTGTCCATTGTTTCAAACGCTGTATTCGTTGCACCAACGCTGTTTACCATGTCTTGAACACTTGAATTAAAGCCGTCTACTCCATTTGACAGCAACGTTACTGCTGCTTTTCCGGCTTCTGCGCTTCCGAACATATCAGCCATTGATAGTCCGCTTTTTGCTGCTTCGTCCTGCACGATTTGCAGTACATCACCCAGACTTTTTCCGCTTGCCATCAATTCTTTGAAACTGCTTCCAGTTGCAGACCGCAGCAGCTTGTCAGTCTTTGTTCCAGACTTTCCAAGTTCATTCATCATACTGTTTAAGTATGTTGTTGTTTCTGCCGCTGCAATACCTTTGCTTGTCATTATTGCGTAGCTGGCTGTTAATTGTTCCAGCGCTACGCCGTTTGAATTGGCTGTTGGAATAACCTTGCCCATAACGCTTGATAATTCGCCAACGGTGACTTTACCTTTGTTCTGGGTCTGTATCAGCATATCTGATACCGCACCTACTTTATCCGCTGACATTCCATAGGCGTTCAGTATGGTTGTTAGTACGTCCAGTGTTTGTGAACTCTCCGCAAAACCCGCTTTCGCAAGTTTTGTACTGTTTGTTACAAAATTTACTGCGTCGGCTGTGTTCTGACCCGCTGAAATAGCGTTGTAAACATCATCTGCAATCGCATTGGCTGAAATTCCAGTTTGATTTGACAATGCGACAATCTGTTGTGACATTGCTTCTAATGGAACCGCCGACGTGTCGGCAATGGTTGCCACCTTTGCCATTGCAGTTTCATACTCTTGTGCTGACTGCACTGGTCCAGCATATACCGCAGCTGCAACGGCGCTTATTGTTCCGATAGTTCCCAATAATTGCCCTTTTGTCTGTGATATGCTGGCGTTGACTTGCTGCTGTTTTTCATTTATCTGCTGCAAAGTCTGTTGTGAAGTCTTTAATTTATCGTATGACCTCTGCAAGCGCCCGTTTGCTTCTTCCAGATTATCTGTATTTATTCCCGCTTCCCGCAGTTCTTGTCCGTATGTGTCTAACTGTTGTTCTTGTTCTTTAATTTTGGCAGTGGTCTGTTGTATCTGGGTTTCATTCTTTTCCAACTTGCGCCGCAGCGCTTCTGTTGGTTCACTTGTCTGCTGTAACTCCTGCTGCAATCTGTCATGTTCAGCATTCAACTGCGCCAGCCGTTCTTTGTTCTTGTCAATAGCGGCAGACTGCTTTGTGTAGCCGTCGATTTTTGATTGTAGGGAATTTACATTTTTTAAGCTGTCCCGCAGCTGGTTATTGGTGTTTATTGCGCTTTTGAATGTGCTGTTAAAATCACCACCCAGCGACGCTTTCAGCTTAAAAAGCAGTTCAAATTCCTTTTGTGACCCTGCCAAGCTGTTTCACCTCCCTACGCATTGTTGTTCTTGTTTCGTTCCTTTGCTTCTTCTTCCTCAACCTCGTTTACACTTTCTATCCAGTTGAAAAATCTTCGCAACGGCATTTGTAACCAGAACTGGGCTGGCGTGTGTGAAGCCCTTGACATTTTATACACTTGCTTTCTTATGAAGTTTGACGGGTTCTTAACTCTTAATAACCCGTAGCGATTAAAAAATCTCTTGCCGCATTCTTAATCTTCATATAGTCTGGCACTGGAAGACGTCTGATTTCATCAGAAGCCACGCCAGCTGCTTTTGCCGCAAGAATACACTGGAATGCAGAAGAGATTTCCGGGCTTAAAACATACTTGTTCTGGTCCTGCAATTCTGCTTCCACTGCTTCTATGTCTTCACCAGTCAACTTCTCAAAATAGAAAGTCAAAGAAGTGTACTTTTTGCCCTCAATCTCTCTTGGCGTCTTGAAAGTGTGTGTATAATTAAGGCTGTTTTCTTTTTCTGCCTTTTTATCTTCAAAACTTACCGTTCCGCTTGCCTGCGCTTCTTTCATTTCCTGCTCCTGCGCTGTTACATTAGTAGTTGTTGTATCTGTCATTTTTCTTTCCTCCAAAATATTTTCTAAATGCAGGAAAACCAGCAGTATTTCTGCTGGTCTTCCCGGTTGATTGTCTTATTACTTACCAAGTGCCTTTCTGACGTCTGCCAAATAATCTTTGCCATTGATAATACAAATAAAGTTGAGCGGGTCAATCTCGGTCACTTTCTTGCCTGCCATATACATTGCATAGTAGGACACTGCATATTCGCCGCTTACATCAGCAGTTGAAGCAGAAGCAACCTTGCCAAGCGCTGTTTTCTTTGGCTTCACTTTCATAATGTGCTTAACGGCGTTGATTTCATTTTCGCTCGTTCTCATGTTCATTTGCTGCTGTGCAACTCTTAAATCAATCTTATGCACTCTTGGTTCCATAAGTTTGACTGCTGCCGCTGATACGGTTCTGAAATTGAAAGTTGTTGTCATTGCATTCAAATGACCAGTGATAATCTCTTCAACCGCACCTGCAATCCCTGCGCCGCTGATTTCCTCTGTCATGTACTCCAAATCTGGTAATGTAACCTCTGTTGTTCCCATGTACTCTGTTGCGTCCTCATAGATTGCGTAGTTTACAACTAATTCATCAACTTTTGCCATCTTCTTTCACCTCCTATGCTGCCATCATTGCTGTAAGATATGACATATCGTATTCAAGAATGAAGTCAAGCTGCTGCATTGGGCTTGGTGGTGTCATGTAAACATGAAAACGTACAATTCCAGCCATTAAAGCCGTTGCGCTGTTTTCACTTTCGTTCAGTTCAATTCTTCCACCAAGTATCTTTTCATCAGCCGTAAGACTGTTAAGCCAATCATTCATACTCTGCAAAATTGCGTCAAGAATGCGGCGCTTAATACCTCTGTCAACATAGTTCCAGTATGTCAAAATGGCTGTCTTGCCAACCCACTTGAACATACGGTTGATACAGTAGAAATAATCTGTAATATCTGTGTTTGCAGGATAACAAGCAGTATAATTTCCCCATGATACAAAGCCATTGAAGAAATTCAATGCCGTTACAACTCCGTTTTCATTCAGATAATTTGCCTGCTGCAAGTCCATAACAACTTCATCACCGTTTGCAACAACCATTCTGTCTGCTTGAATGCCTTTATTTGAAGCGCTTTCGCAAGGTGTGCCGCCGCCGTACATTTCTGTATTGTCAACAACTGACATACTGCTTGCAAGCTGTGTTGAAAGATTGAATGTCTTTTCGCCCAGTGCAACTTTTGGAAAGCAGATAATTTCTGTTTTCTTTGTAAAGTTCTTCTTCTTCTTCCACTCTGGAACCTCTGTGTAATATGTTGCCCCGCTTCCCTCTTCTGTGTCCACGTCAAGGATTGCTACTGCTTCAAAAAGACCATTGATATTCTCTGCTTTTGCAGACATTACAGCTGCAACCTCGCTGTCATGTGACCAATTCGGACACAAGATAATGTCTGGAACCTTTGTGAAGCGTGGAAATACAGTGTTGATAAGTTCAAGACCAGTTGTTTTGTGCGTAGAAACGCTGTAACCGCCTATAATCTCGTCTTTTGTAACCATTGTTGGGTCAACTGCACTGTATTTTACTTCTGCTTTGTTGCCGCTTACGGCTTTTAAGAACTCAACAACGCAATTTGTATCTGAATAGAACACGTCAAAGTCTTCGCCCTTTTCCATGTCTGTTACCTCCACTGTGTCTGCTAATGCTTCCAGTGGTAATACAATCTGGTTGTCTACAATGTCCATCTGCTTTGCTGCAACTGTCTTCTTGTGCTTTTTAGGGTCAAGCACATTGACAAAAAATACTGGTGATACATTAAAAAGCATAAATGCTGTGTAGATTTCCTCGCATAGACTGTATTTCTTCCAGTCGTCGGAATACCCTAACGCCTGCACTGCTTCTGCGTAGCTTGAAGCCATGATAACTTCATTGACCTTTCCACCCACTGCATGAACTGGCGCTGTACCTACCACAAAATGAATGCCGCTATCTGCAACAACTGGTGTAATAACACTCGTTGCCTGCTTATTGGCATTTACGCCATGTGATACATTGCTCATTTGTTATACCTCTCTTTCCAAGTACGCAAGGCGTGCAGCGCTTAAATCTGCATAATATTTGTTGTAAATATTGCCTGCGGTCTTTACTTTTTCTTTTTTCTCTGCAAGTTCGCTGATAGGAACAAGCATTTTTTCAACAAGCGGGAATTTTTCAATAACTCCTGCAAGTTCATTTTTAATTTCCTTTTGTGTTCCCTCAAAAATCTTGTTACACTGTAACATTGCTTTTGGCAGGTTTGGTCCAATGTATGCCAGCTTTACCGTTTCTGCGTTTGTATTTGCTTCATTTACGGCTTTTTCTGCTTCTGGCGCATTTTCTACCGCCTGCGCTTTTTCAGCCTTGTTCTCGGCTTCTGTGGCGTTTGCTGTGGTCTTTGTAGCCATCTTCAATACCTCCATTTCTTAAAAATCAAATAACGCAGTCCCAATTTCTCTTTGCACTGTCGGAATGCTCCAATTTGTCATTATTTCGCCCATGTAATATGGTGGCGTCGTGTCTTGATACACTATGTATTCAAGTGGCAAATCAAGCGCAAATTGACCGTTTATCAGTCCTGCTTTTTTTAGTTCGCTTCTAACTCTCAATATCAAATTAAGCAGCAACAGCGGTCCTGCCTGCCCGTCTTCTGAATACACCGCAAAAATAATTCTTATTTTGCAGTTGCTTTCTTCCGGTTCTCCTGCCTGCTTTTCATCAACTCCCGTCAAGAATTTCAACAAGATATATGGCACTTTCTGTTGTGCGTCGTCCGCTTCTGGCAGCCCGTGTGTGTAAACCGCTGCCGCTCTCTCTTTTACCTCATTGCTGCCCGTTCTGGTTCTTACTGGCAATATAATGTCTGCCGTCTTTTCCGCAATGAATTTTTGCAGCCCGTCCATTAAAAATACTGGTGTCATGCTTTATCCTCCATATCCATTCAAAATTCTGTTCATTTCGTGAACAATTCTTTCATTCACCAACTCTTCAACTTCTTTTTCCAGACCGTCTATGACTTCATCACTTCCCACCATCTGCGCTGTTGAAAGTCCCATCAGCTGTTCAACTGGTAGTCTGTTTCTTGTAAGTCTTTCATAAACCCCGGTGCCGTTCTTCATGTCCGCAATAAATGCGTCTTCAAACGGTGTGCCGCTGCCGCCTTTTTTGACCGCTGCCCGCACCTGCTTTCCCGTTCCGGCTTTTGTTGGTGTAACTTTGAATTGATACAATGGCAGCTTTGTTCCTGCAAAAGAAACAAAGCCCGCAAGGTTTCCCGTGCTGGCTTTGCTTATTTTCATTGCTGTATTTGCTGTCAATGCGCTGTTGTTTACCGTGTAGACTTGCTTTGTTCTCTTCAAAGCCTGCGTCTTCACTCTTGAAATACCACGGTTCATGGCATTTGCAAACACTCTTTCCGCACCCTTTGGAACGTCTGCCAGCAAGGTTGTTACTCTTTCTATTGTGTCGGACGTTATTTCTATCATTCGTCTACCATCTCCAATTCAAGAATAATTTCCCCGTCTTCGCAATCTGCTTTTGTTATACGGTACATATTGACCGCCCCGGCTTCGTCAATCTCAATTTCTCTGCCCTTTTTAGGCACAAAGCCCAAGTCGTATTGTGATATATACACAAGGCAAGAAGCAATATACAGTCCCTCTGCATTGTCCCCCTCTTTCCTTTTCCGTTCGTCGGCTGCCGTGTGGTCAATGATTATCGGAATATAATATTGCTTGCCTTGATACCAAATATCGGTCATTGTTGCCATTTCTCCGCAGTTGTGAAACACTTTCATGTCACTGGCAATTTGCGCTTTGAAGTCCATTAGATAGGCACTGCGACAAACCAGCTATCCACGTCATGTGGTACGCATAAAGGCGCAGAAGATAAGTTCAAAAATCTTCTTGCTGGCTTTCTCTTTGTCCAAGTGTCCGGCACATATTTTCCCTCAACGGTGCGGAAGTTTCCGTTTGGTTCCTCAATTAAGGTGATAGCGCCGTAATACATTGAATAGTCTGCGCTTGTGCTTAAAAGTGCAAGGCTGTTTACTGGTACAAGTGGCTTATCCTCTGGCTGCTCTGGATTGGTCCAGTCGTCAAGATACCATTCATTGTACTTGTAAATATCAAGACCAAGTTCGTGAATGGTTCCAATGTAAGTCACGCCGTTTGGAAGCTGCTTTGGCTGGATAACTGCAAGATTGTAATTCTTCACATCAAGCATTTTCTGTACTTTCTCATGGTTTACAAATGCGTTTACAACATCTGCGCCCATAACGCAAATATCGCAATTTACAAAACCTTTCTTCTGGACAGTTTCATGCCAACGCTTCAAATCTGCGATAGGGTCAGAAGCAGCGTTTGTCCACTTCTTTGTTGCTGTGCTGATTGTTTCTTTGTTGGTAAACTGAAAGTCAATCTCTTCATTTACTCCGTCACCGATAATAGGAATTTTACCAGTGAATATTGCCTGCGCACACATCAACTCTTCACGTCTTGTAATCTGCTCACGTAATTCGTTGAAGTCGTCTGACATTTTAAGCACCGCACGTTCAGCAGGCGTTCTACCAGAATAAATACTTTCACCCGGACGTCTTGTTAAAAGGTCGTCAACCGTTGTCACTTTTTCTGGTGCTACAAGCGGTGGTGTATATGTCTTTGTTTCATATCCAGTGTTAGGCACTACCTTTCCACCGATAAGGCGGCTTACGTAAGGTGCAACCTTTCTGCTGCCCTTTCTAAAATCAACATCAACACTCTTTGTCACGAATGTTTCTTCGTGTCTGAAAAATGTACTTCTAAAAAATGTACGCACTGGCGGCAACTTCTGAACAACTCTGCCCATTGTGCGTGGTTCGTAAATAGATACTTCATTTGCCATTTCTTTATATCCTCCTTGTCGTTACTTCAAAAAGATTGAGATTTTGCGGCACGCTGCTTTTACGTCCGCAAGTTCAATGCCCTCTGGCACGTTGATTGCGTCTGCGAAAAATTCACCAGTCATATAATATGTTACTGGTTCGCCATTTCCTGCTGCCGCAGCTGAAATGCCAATAATCTTTGCCGCTGCGTCTGCTGAACTGCCGCTGCCCTTTGTGATAGGCACGATATTTCCGCTTTCATTTGTTGTTACTGGTGCATACTCTGGCACTGCTGCGCCTGCTGTCCCGGTTTCTGGAACAATAGGAAATTCACCAGCAAAAAAGTTCTTTGGTGTAGTGCTTCTTGTTTCTACTGCATATTCACTCATTGTTTCTTTCCTCCTTTTCTTACTCTACGTCTGGAAACAACTTGTCAATAGCTGCGTCAAACACGTTCTTTTCTCCGTCGCTTGCTGCTTCTCCTGCTGTTCCAGCTACTCCATTTGCACCAGAAGCGCTTGCGTCAGCTGCACGGTCTGCAATGTATGTTCCACCCTGCTTGTTCTGCTCTGCAACAATCTTCACTGCCATTTGTTCTGCTGTGATAGGGTGTTCAAACATAGCGTCCGTTGCGATAGCGTCATAGTTGCCGCCTGCAAGGTCTTTAATACCTTTAATTCTCGCACGCTCTGCGTCTGTTGCTTCTTTCTGGATTGTCGCTACTAAATCCGGGTATGCGGCTTTTAGTGCGTCAACCGTAGTAATGCTGTTCTGTGGTTCTCCCATCTTTGTTTCCTCCTTTTCTTCTTTTGGCTTGTTAATGGGTTTTGTTGCACTATTTATCAAACTACCCGGATTGTGCGGGCTGTTTAATAACTGTTTTGGTACTGTCTGGAACATTGAAACATCAATAGGCACCGAATTGACCACTATTTTTGAAGAATTTTCAACAACTGTGCTGCTTTCTTCAAACATCAATTCATCACAAAAGCCGTTTTCAACTGCGCTTTCGCCCGTCCACCACGTTTCATTTGACATAAGCTGTTCAATGTCTTCTGTCTGTCTTCCAGTCTTCATTGCGTATGTGTTTACGATTGATTGTTTAATCACTTTCAGTTCATCAGCCATTTTCAAGAAGTCTTCTGCTCTGAATGTGTCCCATACTGTCATTGCCGGGTCGTGTATCATAAACACGCCATTTCTCGCAATCTTTATACTGTCACCAGCCATTGCAATAATAGTGGCTGCCGACGCTGCCCAACCATCAATCTTGACTGTGATTTTCGCTGAACAGTCCTTTAATCTTGTGAAAATTGCATTTGCTGCAAACACATCACCGCCGCCACTGTTAATTCTCACTATGATTTCTGGCACCTCTCCAAGCGCTGCAAGTTCTTGATTGAACTGCTGTGGTGTCACTCTATCTTCCCACCAAGACTGCTGGCTGCTGATTGCTCCATAGAGCAATAATTCTGGGGGTTTCTCCCCCGTTGCTGGTATGAAGTTCCAGAATTTGTTTTCTGTCACTCCAAATGGGTTGCCGCTTGCTTTACTTTGCTGCGGCTGCTGTTTGTTCTGGTCTGCTGTTGGCAACTTGTTTCACCTCTTTCATTTCTTTTTCTTCATGTTTCAACTGCGCTACATTTGCGTAAAAGTCAGTGCCCGTCATTTGCATTGCTTCATCACTTCTGGTGCTAAAACCGTTTTGCACTCTCTTTTCTGCTGCTGTAACCTCTTTTACTGGGTCAAGCATTCCTCTTGCCGGACCATTCCACTTTGCTTTGCTATATGCTTTTTTTATTGCTGGGTCTGTAAAATATCCCGGTGCAATAATTCTTCTTTTTGCAACCGCTTCTGTCAGCCACTCTTCATATATTGGCTGGCAAAAGTCTGTTGCTAACCAATCACGATACATTACAAACATTTTCCACGCTTCTTCCAATGCGCCTTTGCTGGCTGAATAACTGGCGTTAAAGCGTTTCATAAGCAATTCATACGGTATTTCAAGTGAAGCGCCTATTTGCTGGCATATAGCTTCCACAAAGCCGCCAAAATTTGCATTCGGACGTCCGGGGTTCGTGTCGTGTGCCTTTTCTCCCTCGTTCAAGTCGATAACTGCGCCCGGTGCAAGTTCAATGCTTGTTTCGTCGTCTGCGTCCACCTGCTCTTCGTCTGGTATCATTGAACCTATTGCGTCGTCACTGCTGCCGTCTGCCTTTTCAATAAAGACAGTGAACATACCAGAAATTACAGCTGCCACAAGTTCTGCGTCAGTGTATCTTCCAAGCTGTTTCAAACTTTCAATGACTGGTGCAAGGAACGGAACGCCCCTGCGTTGTCCTATTCGCTCACGGTTCATCAAATGCAGCACATTTCTTCTGCCCGTTTTTGCTCCGTATGCTTCAACTCTCTGCCAGCTAATATCTGTATTGGTATATGATAATGGGTGGTGGTTTGCAATATGGTACGCTATTACTTCGCCGCTTTTGTCGCATTCAACACCGCCCACAATGGTTCCGTCTAATGTGTCGCATTCGTCCGGGCTGCATAGTCTGTCAGCTTCTATCAGCTGTACTCTCAAATCATACGGCTGGTTTATTCTTTCTTTTACTGGCAAAACCGCCAAACAGTCACCAGATACAAGCCAGTTAATAAATGCCAACTGCTGTAACTCATAGAAATTATCAATTCTTGTCATGTCGCAATCTGGCGTTTCTGCCCAAATGCTCCATTCTCTTTCTATCTGCTTTTCAAGCGCTTGTTTCTCTTCTGGCGATAGTCCCAGTGCTTCTGCGTCAATATCTGGTTTTAAGTGCAGCCCACGTCCAACAACATTGGTCCGCATGGTTTTTACTGCTCCGTTTGCTATTGGTACGCCCATATATAAATCACGGGTTCTCTGGCGTAGTGTTGACACATTGTTTTCTATATCTTCACGACTGCTGCCGCCAGCGTGGAGCCAGCCTGCAAGTGACTTTTTCGTTGTACTTGCGCCATAATTGCTGTAACCGCTATTTAATATTGCCATCTGTTGTCTTGCAACAACTCTTTTCAATGCCATTTGCGGTGCGATAACTCCGATTGCTTTATCAATTCCCGCTGCAATTCCCACGTCTTCACCTCCTTTTATTGCATGAAAAAAGCACCGTTTTACGGGTGCTTTTGGGTCTTTTCTATTTGTCCACGCTATAATATTACCCCTTTTTTGCGGGAAATAGGGGGAAATAAACCGTTAAAACGGGCAATAGCGGGCAATCTTTCTACAAATCACGTGGCACAACACGCCGCACACGGTTTCTGCCGCCGTATTTCTGTGCATTTTCAAGCGCACTAACTTTCCCTTGCCAGTATTCAATCGCATTTCTAATCTCTGTTAGATTTGCTTTTGTCATGGTCCTGCTTCCGATAGTGTATGACTGTGCGTTTGTCACTGCCATTTCAGCTTCAAGCCATGCGTCAAGGTGCTTTTGTGCTGTTTCAAGTGTAATTCCTGCCATTATATAATACCTCCGCTTCTTCTCCTGCCCCTCTTTGCTGGCTTCTTTGTAACCTGCGGCGCAGTTTCATTCTTTGTTTTTGGTTTTTTTAGTGGTACATTGATTATTTCTATTGCTGCCGTGGCGTAATTCCGGCAGTCAAGCGCTTCATTTCGCTTGTGTTCGCCTTTGTCTTTCAATTCCCATGCAAAATATGGTCTTCCCATCTTATAACGCAATACTTTCTTTTCTGACGTTAAGCCTTTGAAATACTTTTCGTCATACCCTTTGCCGTCTTCTTTTGGAAAATGGCAATATCCGGGTCCCTCTTCTTCTACTTTCAGTCTGTCCATAAGCCAGCTTTTGCCCGTATCAACTCCAATGGTGAAAAGATACGTTCCCTCTCTGTTGCTCTTTGTTGGTTTCTGAATGTATGCAGCTGCACTGTCGTTTGAACCTTTTATTGCAAAAACTCTTCTTGCAAATCTGCTTTTGCAGAATTTGTACACTTGGTTTGTTCTGTGTCCTCCACTATCAATGCAGGTGCAGGCTATTTTTAGTTTTGTTCCGTCTGGTTTCTCCCATGTCTGTTGTAAGAATGCGTCAAGGTCTTTCCAGACTTGATTGTTTATGTCTGAATTGTCGCCGTATATAGCTGCATACCTTATGCCCCAGCTTTCATATTCTGGACCCCAGCCCACAACCTCAATTTCAAATCTGTCGTCCTGCGTATCTACGCCAGCCGTAAGATACAACACGTCGTCTGGTACTTCGCAGTTGTATTTTTCCCGGCGTTTCATCAAGTCTTCGTCTTCCAGCTGTTCCCCCTCTTCTTCCCATGTTTCCCCAAGTTCTGTATTTGTCCATACTTTCATCAATTCTATATTGCCTTTTTTCTTCTCTTCATTTGCAATCAAGAATTTTTCTACCACTTCACGCCATGTTGCCAATGTTGACGCAAGTGTGTTTAAGTGAAAGCCCCGCACTGGGTTTTCTGGGTCTTCGTGAACAAAACAACCGTCAATAAATCTTTCTTTCCATTCCACTTCACTTGATATTACACCGCATTTGCAGCACGCGTATTTGATTTCTGATAAGTCGTCTTTTTCAAATACTATCCCGGACCATGTAAGCGGTTGCAGTTCTCCGCAGCACGGGCAAGGCGTGTTCCATTCTCCCCGGCTGCTGTTTTCATATTCTACTTCAATTCTCGATAGTCCTTTGATTGTCGGCGTTGATACGTCAACTTCTTTTCTGTTCCAAAATGTAGTCAGTCTTTTTGCAGCCAAAAACAGTGGGTCGCCCTCACTCCCCGCCGTTGCTGGGTATCTGTCTATTTCGTCCGCAAGCAGTACACGTATTGGGCGTGACGCAAGGCTTGACGGGCTGTTTGCTCCAACCATTGTTACATGACCGCCCGGAAATATCTTTTGCAATATTGTGTTTCCGCTATTCCGGCTCTTGTCGTTCACCCTTTCTGTTAATACTGTTGTATCACGCAGCATAGGTGATAGACGGTCTTTGCTGAACGCTTCTGCCATCTGTATTGTAGGTTGCAGCACCATAATTGGTGACGGTTCATAGTGTATGTAATATCCAATAGGGTTCAATATCATTGCGTCTGTCTTTCCAACTTGCGCAGCTGACATTACAACCACTTTTTTTATTGATATATCCGTTATGGCGTCCATTATCTCTTTTTGATATGGTGCTTTTGCTGTCTTCCAGCGTCCCGGCTCTGCTGACGCTTCGCTTGATAACTGACGGTATTTGTCAGCCCATTCAGACAGTTTCAAGTCCGGCGGCGGTTCCAGCGTTTTGAATATCCGCACGAACATTTCAGCTGTGTTCTTGTTCATTCTCTCCGTCTTCACTTTCCCCAAACATTGTCTGGAAGTCTGCCAATTCTTCCAGCGCTTCATCAATGCTTGCTTTTAGCAATTTGAATATTTCTGCTTGGTCTTTTTTCTTTGCTAAAATAGGGCTTTGCTTTGCCGGAATAGCCATAAGCCTTGTTTTGAATTTTATTAAAGTATCTGTCAATACTTGTTCAATGTCTTCCGTTGTGTGTAGTTCGTTTTTTCGCACCTGCAATTCCAGTTCTTGACTTTCCCGCTTTGCACGCACCAACTTTGCACGTTCTGCGTTATAGTCAATCGTGCTTTCCTCGTCTGAACTATCCCGGCGCAGGTAATTTATATATTGCTGGGTAACGGTCTTCAAATCAAACATACCCGGTCTGACTTCTGATATTATTTTCTGGTCCCGCAGCTGCCGCACTCTTCGTTCTGATAGGTCAAGCCACTTTGCAACTGCTGCCACCGTGTATACTTTCAATACCGCACCCCCTTTCTTTTTACTGCGCCCGGAAGCGGAAGTGAAAAAAATATTTTTGCGCCTACGGAACGTTTGGGCGT
>JAGHTS010000159.1 GCA_018065225.1 Candidatus Phascolarctobacterium caballi | reverse complement strand
GGTAACTGGGTATTCATTGGCATAAGCCGTCATTCCCAACAAAAGTGTTGCTGCACATGTTGCAGCTATAACTGATTTTTTCATAATCTGCCTCCTAAATTATATTTAGATTACTTAAATTTTACCCCTTATTACAATTAAAAGTCAATATCAAAGCTATTTTTGCTTATCTTACATTTTGTTTAACCAACGCCGTCAAAGCAAATAAAGCCATGGCGTTGGGCAGCACCATCAGATTGTTAAACATATCCGTCAGTTCCCAAACCAAATCGTTGGATACGCATGTCCCGATAAACACAAATATTAAAGCGACAACATTATAAATCGTCAAACTAATATTTCTATATTTGTCATCCACCAAATGCATAACATTGATTTTACCAAACATATTCCAACTGAGTACTGTGCTGAAAGCAAAGAAGAACAAACAAATTGCTACAAAAATTGCCCCTGCACTACTGCCAAATACTGAACCAAATGCAGTTTGTGCCAAGTTCGCTTTACCGATACTTGCAGGAATAACCCCTGTATGCAAAATTCCGTCCGTTGTGTACATAGTGGAAATAATTGCCAATGCATTTAATGTCAAAACCACAAATGTATCAATAAACACACCAATCATGGCAACCACACCCTGTTGATGACTGTATTCCACATTTGCCTGTGCATGGGCATGAGGGGTAGAACCCATACCCGCTTCATTACTGAACAAGCCACGTTTTGCACCCTGACTGATGGCAGTTTTTATTGCCGCACCAAAACCGCCACCGATAATTGCCTGTGGCTCAAAAGCATAATGGAAAATCATATAAATAGTATCAGGAATATATTGCCAACGTGCCAACAAAACCCCTATTGCCCCCAACAGGAAAAATCCTGCCATCAACGGCACTATTTTTTCTGTTACGGATGCCAAACGTTGTACCCCACCGATAAAAATAAAACCGCAAATTACTACCAAAACAACACCCATAATCCAACTGGGAATACCAAAAGCAGATTGCATGGTACTGCCGATAGAGTTGGTTTGCACCATTGCCCCCATAAAGCCCAAAGCCAAAATAGCGGCTACACCAAAGAACTTTGCCAAATATTCACCAAAGATACCTTTGAACGCTTTGGTTATATAGTACGCAGGACCGCCGTGGATATGCCCATTTTCATCAACCTTACGGGTTTCCAAAGCCAAAACTGCTTCCGCATAAATGGTCGCCATACCAAAAAAGGCAATGACCCACATCCAAAAAATTGCCCCGGGGCCGCCAGTCAGAATTGCACCGGATGCCCCGACAATATTGCCTGTACCAACCTGTGCCGCAATGGCGGTTGCCAATGCCTGAAAGGATGACATACCGCTGGCATGTTTTTTGCCATGTAAAGACAAGTTGCCAAACACCCTACGCAACCCTTCACCAAAACAACGAATTTGCACAAACCGTGTTTGAATACTGTACCACAACCCAACTGCCACCAACAAAAATACCAAAATATAATTGGACAAATAGGTGTTGATGTCACAGACCACCGGAAATAAAACCGCTTCCAAACTTTCCATCTTCCAACCTCCTTCTGTAAACAAAAAAGCCGCTTCATCGTGCGGCTCTGGAAATCAAAGACAAAATACTGTTGATATTTTACATCTGTCCTTTTGCCTGAGAGATTCGGTATTGCTACCTTGCACCTTCGGCACCCGACTTAACGAGTTCTCCAGAGTTTCCTCCACAGGCTGTCACTTGCGTTTCAATCTGCTTCACAGGAACATTTTAAGTTGTTGATTATTATATCAAATCAAATTTGAAAAGACAAGATTTTTTTAACAAATTATTAAAACGCACCCAACATCTTCCAAACAAATATCCAACCCACCAATGTGATACAACTGAATACTGTGGAATAAATTACCGCATTCCCTGCCAAAACATCATCGCTTTCGCAGTCCTGTGCCGTAGCATAAGTGACTGTCGCCGCAGGCCCGCAAAACATTATCAGTAATGTTACAAACTCCACTCCTCTAAATCCTATGCTGTAAGTCAACGACAACATTATGGCAGGAATTACCAGTAACCGCCCCACCACACAATACATTAAATATTTCATGTTGGGAAGACCTACCTCCATTGTGGATGCCCGCAAAATTATGATTGCCAAATGCGGAGTCATCATTGCCAGTTGTTTGGAGGTATTGTCCAAAAATGCCGGCAACTTAATCCCCAACAACATCAGCACACAGGCACACGCCACACCCAAAGTCATAGAATTCATAAACAATGCCCTGAACAACCGCTTAAAAGTCATACTGCCACCACGGAAATGCTCCAACAACGCCACCGCAATAGCATTATTCATAGGAACAATTAATGCCGTCAAAATAACCGCTACACCGCTTTCGGTTGGCGGATAAAGATTCATTACTATTGCCACACCCATCAAACCATAATTACTACGGAACAATGCCTGAACAAGTGCGCCCTGACTTTTGGGATTATCCACCATTTTTTTTGCAAACAGCCACCCCATACAAATAATCAAAAACACGCTTGCAATAATATATCCCACTATGTGCAGCCTGAAACTGCCCGGCCGCATGTGGTAAGTGGCATTGAACAACATAAAAAAGAAAAATACTTTTAAAAGTACACCATTAAGCCGTTTCAGTTCCTGCCCGTTCAACCAGTTTTTTCTACGGATTATTGCCCCTATTATCAGCAAAACCACCATAGGCGCAACCGCATTTACCGCAATATAAAAATTACTTAAAATTATTTCTTTCATTTATTCACCCACCATAATTA
>JAGHTS010000299.1 GCA_018065225.1 Candidatus Phascolarctobacterium caballi | reverse complement strand
TCTCGCGCGAGATTCGTCAGATCTCGCGCGAGATTTACTTCCCAATTTGATAGTTTTTACTTTAAAATTGTGAAAGTCGAAGTAAAAGTTACGTAACATTTGGCAAATGTTACGTAACTTTTAGAACGCATTTTTATAAAATTTGGTGGTTGTAAAACAAGCTTTATCTTTTAAACAGTACCTTTAACACAAATTTTGGCAATGCCGTCATTCGTCCAAGCCGTGAAGGTTGTTTTATCAAACGATACAGCCATTCCAAACTTGCCTGCTGCATCCATAGTGGTGCCCGTTTGGTTTTGCCTGCCACCACATCAAAACTGCCGCCAATCCCCATCAACAAACTTGGTTTTAATTGTGAACGCCACTTTGCCAGCCATTTTTCCTGCTTTGGTGCCCCCAATGCCGCAAATAAGATATCTGCGTCACTGTCATTAATCGTTTTTAAAATTTTTTCATTATCTTCATCCGTAAAATAGCCGTTCAAACAACCTGCAATTTTCAAACCCTTATTTTTTTCTTGGGAAATTTTTGCAGCAATTTCAGCAATTCCCGGTGTACCGCCAAAAAAGAAAACTTTATATCCCTTTTCTGCCGACAATGCCAATAAATGCAAAAACAAATCATAACCAGCCACCCGCTCCGGCATTTGATAACCCAAGTGTCTGCCTGCCCACACAACTCCTGCCCCGTCAGGCAAAACAATATCTGCTGTTTCCGCAATTATATTTTGATATGCCCTATCCTTGTCTGCCATCATCAAAATTTCTGCGTTGGCTGTGACTACAAAAGTTTGTCGTTTACCTGCAATTTTTTCATCCAAAACTGCCACTGTTTTTGCCATAGTCAATGGATGTACAGGCACATTTAAAATTGTAACTGCTGCAAGTTCTTCCGCCATTTAAATCTTTTTAACATCCTGCGGTACTGCTGTAAATTGCAATTTAGGATTGCGTTCCAACAACCAATTCAACGACCATTCGTTATTTACCAAAATAACTGGCCTTTCTTTCTTGTCATAAACCAACATGCCGTTGTCCAATCCCTTAATTCCGTCAAGATCGTCCTCTGTTTCCGCATAAACCCAACGGGCAACTGTATAGGGCAAACGGTTCATTAACAACTGGGCGCTATATTCATTTTGCAGACGGTATTCAAGCACTTCCAGTTGCAATTCTCCAACAACACCCACAATAAAACTTTCCAGTCCGACACCTTGCTGCTTAAAAACCTGTATTGCACCTTCCTGTGAAAGTTGCAATACCCCTTTTTCAAATTGCTTACGTTTTAAACTGTCTTTTGGCTGGATACGGGCAAAAATTTCCGGTGGAAAAACAGGGAAATCTTCAAATTTCACTTTCAGACTGTTGTCGCTTAACGAATCACCTATACCAAACACACCCGGGTCAAATACACCTATAATATCACCGGGATATGCCTTTTCCACAATCGTCCGTTCCTGTGCCAAAAACTGTTGCGGTTGGGCAAGTTTAACCGGCTTGTCACTTTGTGCGTGATAAACCGTCATCCCTTTATCAAATGTACCGCTGCAAATCCGCATAAAGGAAATTCTGTCACGATGGGCAGGGTTCATATTTGCCTGAATCTTAAACACAAATGCTGAAAATGCTTCATTATCCGCATTAAGCATTGTACCATCCTGCAACTGCCGTGCCTGCGGCATAGGAGACAATTCCAAAAACTTTTCCAAAAATCCCTGTACCCCAAAATTTGTCATAGCACTGCCAAAAAACATTGGGGTAAGTTCTCCTGCAGTAACCTTATCCATATCAAACTCATCCCCTGCCATATCTAAAAGCTCAATATCATTACAAAGATTGTTATAAAGTTCATCGCCCAACATTTCTTTAATTTTTGGGTCATCCAAAGACCCGGTAGTAGATTTCAGCTTTTTGGAACCATGACTGCCGTCTTCCTCAAACATTTCCACAGTTTTAGCCAAACGGTTATAAACCCCTTTATACCGCCCGTCAATACCAATGGGCCAATCAATAGGATAAGCCCTGATACCCAAAATTTTTTCAATTTCATCCATCAAATCAAAGGGATTTCTGCCATAACGGTCAAGTTTATTTACAAATGTGAAAATAGGCAGATGTCTGCGATGTGCCACCCAAAATAATTTTTTGGTTTGCGGCTCCACGCCTTTTGCCGCATCAATCAACATCACCGCACTATCTGCCGCCATCAAAGTACGATATGTATCTTCACTAAAATCCTGATGGCCCGGGGTATCCAAAATATTCACCCGATAACCGTTATAATCAAACTGCATAACCGAACTGGTAACAGAAATACCACGCTGCTTTTCAATTTCCATCCAATCAGAAACCGCATGCCTGTTACTTTTCCGTGCTTTGACCGAACCTGCCAAATGAATTGCCCCACCATATAAAAGCAATTTTTCTGTCAAAGTGGTTTTGCCCGCATCCGGATGGGAAATAATGGCAAAAGTCCTTCTTTTGCTTATCTGTTCAACCAGTTCACTCATCTTTGTTTTCACCGCCTTCTTCCATTGCCGCCTGTTCCCCATAAAGATAAAAGTTTTCCAAAACCTGTGCTTTTATATAGTCAGGCATAGCAACTTCCGTTTCCAATTCTCCCTTACGGTTAACCCTAAAAGCCACATCTTTAAACTTCTCCCCACCATAAGTTGCACAAGTCACCGTAGTCCGCATAAATTCTTCCTTAAAAATACAATCTTTCAATAAATTGGCTTTCCGCTCCATATCCCATTTAGCAAAAATTTTATACAATTTTTTTTGTGCTTCCAACGGAATATCTTCACCAACTACAACTATTTCTGTTTCAGGAATCGCTGTACAATCAAGTTTTGTGTATTTGGTTCCGTCTTTTAATTCCAAATCAACAGTCATCACACAATCTTTCTCTGCAAAAACGGCTGATTTAATCTTCCACTTTTTATTCCAAGCTGCGATACATTTGTCACAAATCAGTTTTGTTTCCCTAATACTGTTTGCCATATAATCATCACGATAAAAAAGTTTTTCTTTAGGCAAAAACTTTTCACCACACTCACTGCAAACCAATTCCAATTCACGAATCATAGTTTCCTCCACAAAATCTACGAAAAAAGCCCTTACGGGAAACCGTAAAGGCCTGTTTAAATGGTCGGAGCGGCGGGATTCGAACCCACGGCCTCTTCCACCCCAAGGAAGCGCTCTACCAAACTGAGCCACGCCCCGAAATACAACAGACATTTTAACTATTAACTAATTAAAAGTCAAGAAATTAAATAATTATATGGCTTTGGCCCCTTCGGTATCCAAGTCAAAAATATGATAAACGCTTTTAACACCTTTCTTTTCAAAAGCATTTTGCATAGCACTGCCGATTTTTTCACAATCCCCATCACAAGGAACATAAGCCATCACAGTTGACCCCGCCCCACTGATAATGGCATTATATGCCCCTGCTTTTTTAGCGGCAGTAAAAACATCTTCCAAGCCGGGAATCAAATGTTTCCGATATGGCTGATGCAATTTATCTTCTAACGCAGTAGCCAAATATTCATAATTTCCAGACAACAATGACCCGACCAATAAAGAGGCACGGGATGTATTAAATACTGCATCTTTATTGGGTACAGTTTCAGGTATTGCCCGACGGGCCTCCGCTGTGGACAATTTAAATTCAGGTACAACCGCAACAAATTTTATGGGCTTAACCGGTTTCAAAACCAAACAATCTGCAATTTTATCTTTTATAAAACTGATAGTAAAATTGCCGTAAATAGCTGGTGCCACATTATCAGGATGACCTTCTATATCATTAGCATAATTAAGTAACTGTGACTTTGACAAACGGGCATCACTTAAATAATTGGCAGCCATTACTCCAGCCACAATCGCTGCCGAACTAGACCCCAATCCTCTGGACATAGGAATTCGGTTAACCATTGTAATCTTCAAACCGATTCTTTGCCCGTCTGTAACTTCATTCCAAACCCTAAAAAAACTGCTGAACGCCAAATTACGGCCAAAAGGTTTAAGATATTCCTCACCTTCGCCTGTAACTTCTAACTGGAAACCATAATTATCAGTAATTTCATAAATGGCTTCATTATAAAAACTGCAAGCCAATCCTAAAACATCATAACCGGGACCGCAATTAGCAGATGTAGCCGGTATTTGCAAATGTATTTTTTTCATCAGTCCATATCCTTATCTTCAACACGAATAACACTACAAATTTTTTCTACCACAGGCAGCACCTTCAATAAGTTTAATGCCATTTCCAAATTCAACTCCGACACACTGTGTGTGATTACCACAATTTCTGCATTACCATTTGGCAAATCTTTTTGTACAACGTTCCGTAAACTTACTTTTTGCGAGGCAAATGCCGCTGCAATAGAACTTAGGGCTCCCGGCTCATCAGTTACATTCATCCTGATATAACAGGGGGCAAACATATTTTGCTTGTCACACAATTTCTTTTTATTGAAACAAGTACAAGCAATTCTGCCACCGTCACCATGTTGCAAATTTCTGGCAGCATCCATAATATCTGCACACACTGCACTTGCCGTCGGAAAACGTCCCGCTCCCATTCCCATAAACATAGTATCTCCAACTGCATCTCCAACTACAAAAATTGCGTTATAAACATCATTAACATTAGACAGCGGATGGTCATTGGGCAACATTGTTGGACGTACTGCAATACTGATACCATAATTTTTATCTTTTTTTGCTACTGCCAAAAGCTTAATTGTATAACCAAGTTCTTTAGCAAATTTAATATCCTGTGCTGAAATATTTTGAATCCCTTCAACTGCCACATCCTCCAAAGAAAAACGGGTATTAAAAGCAATAGATGCCAAAATAACAATTTTACGTGCTGCATCCATACCTCCCACATCTGCGGTAGGGTCAGATTCTGCATACCCTTTAACCTGTGCCTCTTTCAAAACATCATTATAATCAAGCCCTTCACGGGTCATTTTGGTCAACATATAATTTGTTGTTCCATTGACAATACCCATAATGCTTAATATTTCATTAGCCGCCAACGAAGTTTTTAATGGTGTGATAATGGGAATACCGCCTGCCACACTTGCTTCAAACATTAAATCACAATTATTGGCTTCAGCAACAGCAAACAATTCCTTGCCATATTTGGCAATAACATCCTTATTTGCAGTCACAACTGACTTGCCGTTTGCCAATGCTCTGGCAATATATTCTTTGGCGGGGTGTTCCCTGCCAATCAGTTCCACCACAATCTTGATATCTTTATCTTCTAAGATATCTTCAATCCTGTCAGTATAAATGTAATTATCACCATAGTTCTCTTTATACTGTGGCAAATTTTCCTTTAACCCAAAAATTTTTACTAACCTTATCGGTTTGCCTGCTTTTTTGCTAATATCAGCAGCATTTTTTTCCAATACTTTGATTACACCGCCGCCAACAGTACCTGCTCCCAATAAAGCGACTTTGATTTCTTCCGCCATCATTAACTCCTCTCAACCCTGACCTAAAATTTCAATTCTTTTAACACCATTAATCATACCCAATTTATCAAGCAATGCTTCTACATCAACACGCATTTGTTTTGTATCTATAGAAATGGTTGTATGTGCCACCCCTTGCAACGGAATTCCTTGATTGATAGTAATAATACTTCCCCGCTCTGCCGCAATAGAATTTAAAACCAAAGATAACACTCCCGCTTTATGTTCCAACAAAAAAGATAAAGTGATAATTTTATCCTTACTCGCCTGATAAAATGGAAATATACAATCTTTATATTTATAAAATGCGCTTCTGCTTAACCGGAACCGTTTAACCGCTTCATTAATTGCCAAGCTGTCATCATTTTTTAAAAGTTCTTTGACCTTAGCAGTTTTCTTTATTGCTTCCGGTAAAATCGTTTCAGAAACAAGAAAATACTTATCTTCAGCTTTCATCAACAGCACCTCCAAATTTATATTTCAAGATTTTACTACCGCAAAATAAAAAAGACAAATGTTTTCTGTATAAAGACACAAAGGGGCTAAAACTTAAAGTTTTAGCCCCTTTAAAATGTAACTTTTTTTACACTTAGTGAATGTCTTTAGGATTTCCTACTTTTATTTTAGTTTCTGTACCCTTCAACAAACGGATAATATTTTCTTTGTGACGGATAACAATAAAAATTCCACACACCATAGATAATGCAATAAAAGAACGGGGATATTGAAAAAAATAAGCTGCAAATGGAGCAACAGCAGCCGCCACCATAGACCCTAACGAAACATATTTTGTACTAAAAACTAAAACCAACCAAACACTCAAACTAAAAATACATACATCAGGCATCAGATAAATCAAAAGTCCCAAACCTGTAGCCACTCCTTTGCCACCCCTCAAACCAAGAAACAAAGAATAGTTATGTCCTAAAATTGTGCCAATCGCTGTAACTGCAGTCAAAAAATTCATATGATAAAAATAACCTGCAATCACACAAGCAATAATACCTTTCAGCATATCACTTACAAGCACCAGCAATGCGGTTTTAAACCCCACTGTACGAAAAACATTAGTTGCCCCAATATTTTTGCTGCCATACTCCCGTATGTCAATACCATGAAGTCCTTTTACAATCCACAGGCCGCTTGGAACAGACCCAAAAATATATCCTAACAACAAACAAAAAACAGACGGCATTGCCAAAGGTTCAAAAACAGAAATATCAATCAACATTATTCATCCTCGTTTTTCCCACGAATTATCAATTTAATCGGTGTACCTTCAAATCCAAAAGATTCTCTCAATTTGTTTTCCAAAAACCGCTCATACGAAAAATGCATAATTTCAGGTTCGTTAACAAATACCACAAAAGTTGGCGGTTTAATTTTAACTTGAGTGGCATACATAATTTTCAACCGTTTGCCTTTTTCAGTAGGTGTGGGATTAATTGCCACCGCGTCCTCAATAACCTGATTAAGAACATTGGTTGCAACACGCATAGAACATTGCTCTGCCACATATTTAATCAATTCCGGCAACCTGTGAATCCTTTGCTTTGTTAATGCCGAAACATACACTATGGGAGCGTATTGCAAAAAGATTAGTTCCTTACGCAAATTTTCTGTATAACGCAAAGTGGAATCGTTTTGTTTTTCGTACAAATCCCACTTATTGACAACAATAATTACCCCTTTTCCTGCTTCGTGAGCATAACCCACAATTTTTTTATCCTGTTCCGTCACACCGTCCACCGCATCAATAACCATTAGCACCACATCAGAACGGTCAACCGCCCGCAAAGAACGCATTACGCTATATTTTTCAATCGCTTCATCAACCTGTGCTTTTCTTCGCATACCTGCCGTATCAATAAAAAGATAGCGTTGACCATCTTTAACAACAGGCGTGTCAATGGCATCACGCGTTGTACCGGGAATATTGCTTACAATAGAACGTTCTTGACCAACCAATAAATTAAAAATTGAAGATTTGCCGACATTAGGACGCCCAATTAAAGCAACTTTTATTTCATCTTCGTCATCATATTCATAATTATTTGACAAATTATCAAAATGTTTTACCACCGCATCCAACAAATCGCCTAACCCTAACCTGTTACTTGCAGATATCGGCATCGGCTCTCCAATACCCAAACTGTAAAATTCATAAATGTTTAATTCTTCTTTTGGCGAATCTGCTTTGTTGACAGCCAAAACCAAAGGTTTTTTTGACTCACGCAATAATTTTGCAACCTGTGCATCTTCATCTGTAATACCTACTCGGGCATCACACAAAAATAAAATTACATCTGCCTCTTTTATGGCAATTTGCGCTTGTGTACGGATAGACACGGCAATAGCATCTGTGTTCATGATTTCAATACCGCCTGTATCCACCATCATAAACTCTTTGTCCAACCACTCTGCTGTTGCATAAATACGGTCACGGGTAACTCCCGGTGTATTATCAACAATAGAAATACGGCTATTGGCAAGAATATTGAACAATGTTGATTTTCCCACATTGGGCCTGCCAACTATGGCAACTATCGGCTTATTCATTTTTTCTCCTTAATGGTCAAAGCCGTTACGGCTAACCACCCCTTGGCTAAGATAATGCTTTACTTCCTGCATATCAGTAACCAAATCTGCTATATCTGTTAATTCCTTTGGAGCACCACGCCCCGTTGTAATAATTTCCATTTTATGCTGATACTGTTGTAAAAAATTTACAACTTCCTGTACAGGCAACATTCCCGTTGCCAAAACTAAATTTATTTCATCAAGAATAACTATATCTGCTGAATGGTCAGCAATAATTTTTTTAGCATTTTCCCAACCATCCTTTGCCATCTCCAAATCAATTTTGTCGGGATTATGAAAATTTACAAAAGCGTCACGCCCAACTTGATAAATTTTTAACAATTCTAACTTTTGGTTTGCTTTGATTTCCCCATAATTTTCATCATTTTTCAGAAAGGAAAACATCACCGCTTTAAGTCCATACCCATATGCCCTAAATGCCGCTCCCAATGCCGCTGTTGTTTTTCCTTTACCTGTTCCTGTATAAACTTGTAACATTATCTTTCCACAAGCAACTGCAACAATGCCTTTGCATTCGCCGCCACTTGTATATTGCCTCCATGCTTTTTCTCAAACTCTGTAAAAGAAACATCATCCAAAAACAATTTGTTTTTATTCAAAACAACTTCGGGTAAAATCACCCTTTTATATTTTTTGGTTGCTTGCAAAATATCTGTCGCAGCCAACAACCCTGTAACATTAACCGCACCGCCAAAAAATTCATTTTTGACTGCAATAAACTGATGTTCCCCTCCAATTTGTTTATTCAGTTCCTGCATTAAAGGTGCCAAAACTTTATATGCCGCTTCCCCTACAGGTATAACCGCTTTCCCCTTGCTATAGTTGGAAATATTTTTTATTTCATTTTCCCAATCATCTAAAAACACCCGTGTCAGTCCAATACCGTTTTCCAACTGGGGAAACCCATCATAATACAATGCGTCAGGAATTTTCAATCCTGCCAAAAGATAAAACTCATCCGCAAGATAAACAAAGTTTTTACCAAATTTTTCACAACATTGTTTTTGCCATTTGCTAACTGTTTTACAAATTTTTTTTGCTTCATCAACAGCAAAAGTACGTAACGGTGTTAAATGTTCCCGATTTTTCGTTAAGCCAACCGGTACAATCCCCATAGATTGTACGCCCGGATACAATGTCATTAAATCTTTAAATGTTTGTTCCAAAACTTTGCCATCATTATACTCAGGACAACAAACTATTTGCGTGTGAATATTTATCCCACCATCAATAAGTTTTTTTAACTTTTCCAATATATCCCCTGCAAAACGGTTGTTCATCATTTTGCAACGGACAACTTTATCAGTAGCGTGAACAGAAACATACAATGGTGATAAATGCATTTGGACAATCCGCCGAAAATCTGCTTCCTGCAAATTAGTTAAAGTTAAAAAATTGCCATACAGAAAACTTAAACGGAAATCGTCATCTTTAACATAAAGTCCCTGCCGTCTGCCCTCTATCATTTGGTCAACAAAACAAAACACACATTTATTCTGACAAGTTTTTATTTTATCAAAAACAGCAGACGCAAATTCCAGTCCTAATTCTTCATCAGGATGTTTTTTTATAGTCACATTATGGGGCATACCGTTTTTGATAAGTTGCACTTCCACACAAGTATCACTTTGCAGATAACTTAACTCAATAATATCCTTAACCTGCAAACCATTTATACCTACAAGTTCCTCGCCAACTTCAATACCGGCATCTGCCGCCAAACTATGCGGTTGGACTTTAGTTATTAAAGCAGCCATTATTTGCCACTAAAAATTGGGTTACGTTTTTCCTTAAATGCTTTTATCCCTTCCTGACAATCTTTGGTTCCCATCAACAATGCTTGAGCACTTTCTTCAAAAGCCAAAACCTCGTCAAGAGTTAATGCCGTGTTATTCAGATATTTTTTTATCAGCCCGATTGATAAAGGCGCACTATTAACCAAGCGTTGTGCCATAATATATGTTGTTTCACCCAATTTATCATCTTCACACAAATGATTAACCATATTATATTTTTCAGCTGTTTCCGCATCTATCAAATCAGCAGTAAACATCAGCTCTTTTGCCTTTAAAATTCCACATGTCTTTGGCAAGAAATATAATCCGCCACAATCAGGAATTAATCCAACTTTGGCAAAACTTTGAGCAAATTTGGCTTTATTAGTTGCATAAACCAAATCACAAGCCAACATTAAATTCACTCCTGCTCCGGCAGTCACACCATTAACCATAGCAATAAATGGTTTTTCTATTGTAGTAATACGTTTGGCTACATTGCCAACTTTAGCGATAAACGCTCTTTTTTCCGCATTAGTGGCAATACTTTCCAAATAGGGCAAATCCCCGCCGGCACAAAATGCTTTTCCTGTTCCTGTTAAAACTACACATTTAACAGTTGTGTCTTGTTCAACTTTATCCAATACAACATGTAAACCGTCAATCAAAGCATCATTCATCGAATTCAAACTTTTCGGACGGTTTAAAGTAATTGTGGCAATCCCATCCTTAACAACATATAAAACAGCGTCTTCCATTTCAAATCTCCTTTTCTTTAATCATTATTTGCAATTCTCCAAGTGCCTTTTCTGCAAGCAACATATTCTTTTCACGTTTTTTTATGCGTGTTTTGGGCAACTGTGGAAATAAACCAAAATTAATATTCATTGGTTGAAAATCAACAACTTTTTCATCACTAATATAATGACATAAAGCACCATGTGCTGTTGCCGCAGGAAATTCTACCGCTTCCTGTCCCAATACTTGCCGTGCCGCATGAATACCTGCCATTAACCCTGATGCAGCACTTTCCACATATCCTTCCACCCCAGTCATTTGCCCGGCAAAATAAAATTTTTTATTTGTCCGCAAATTAAATCTGTGATTTAAAAGTTTGGGTGAATTGATATAAGTATTTTTGTGCATTACACCATACCGCACAAATTCTGCCTTTGCCAATCCGGGAATCATCCCAAACACCCGTTTCTGCTCCGACCATTTAAGATGCGTTTGAAATCCGACAATATTATAAAGCGAAGCTGCCGCATTATCTTGACGTAATTGCACTACTGCATACGCTTCCTTGCCTGTTTGCGGGTCAACCAGTCCCACAGGTTTTAAAGGTCCAAACCGCATTGTATCTTCACCGCGTGCCGCCATTTCTTCAATAGGCATACATGCTTCAAAAAATATCTTTTTGTCAAAATCATGCAATTCCGCTTTTTCTGCACTAATTAACGCATCTCTAAAAGCAATATATTCTTCTTTGGTATAAAAAGGGCAATTAAGATAATCTGCGTCACCCTTGCCATATCTGCTCGCCTTAAAAATTTTTGAATAATCCAAAGAATCTGACGTTACAATCGGGGCGGCCGCATCAAAAAAATGCAAATACTCCTGCTGTACAAGTTTTTGAGCCGCACCGCTTAACGCTTCACTCGTAAGCGGCCCGCTGGCAATTACCACTATGCCATCCAAGTTATCTAAATCTGTTACTTCTTCATTAACAAACTCAACCAAAGGATTGTTTTTTATTTTGTCTGTTACTGTTACTGCAAACTTTTCCCTGTCAACAGCCAATGCCCCACCCGCAGGCACCCTATTCATATCTGCCGCTGACATAATCAAAGAATTCAAATGTCGCATTTCTTCTTTTAACAGTCCTACGGCATTATCAATATTTGC
The DNA here is from genome assembly GCA_018065225.1 of Candidatus Phascolarctobacterium caballi. Taxonomy (GTDB): domain Bacteria; phylum Bacillota; class Negativicutes; order Acidaminococcales; family Acidaminococcaceae; genus Phascolarctobacterium_B; species Phascolarctobacterium_B caballi. The sequence goes on along the minus strand of JAGHTS010000299.1, from coordinate 3,436 downwards.
CGCCCTTAAAGAATTGCTGCACACAAGTTCTGCAAAATCAGCTGTTTTGTGGGCAGGACTTTTTTTAACAGGACGCATTTCATGTAAAATTACCGGCACACCCCTGCTGACTAATTGCCAAGTTGCCTCACAACCTGCCAGTCCTGCGCCTATTACATGTACCTTATTCACTCTTTTTTGCTTTTGCAGTTTTGCTCCGACGTTTTATGCCATTGGGACATTCAGGATTACTGCATTTTTCTGTAACCTTTTTGCCGCGAACACCCCGTTCTACCATAATACTGCCGCACAAACTGCATTTCTTGTCAATCGGTTTATCCCAAGTGCTGAAATCACATTTTGGATAATTGGAACAACCGTAAAAGTTCTTGCCTGTTTTGGTTCTGCGTTCCAAAATATCCCCGCCACATTTGGGACAATGCACATTTATTTTTACAATAATCGGTTTTGTGTTCTTACACTCAGGAAAACCGGGACAAGCCAAAAACTTGCCAAACTTTCCTGTTTTGATAACCATCATCCTGCCACAAACATCACATTTGACATCACTGACTTCTTCATGTGGCGGTGTTTGGGTAATTTCTTCTTTTGCCACCACCATATCTTTATTAAACGGTTGGTAAAAATGCTCAATAACCGTATTTCTTTCCATTTCACCGTCAGCAATCTTATCAAGGTCAGTTTCCATTTCTGCAGAAAACGGTAAATCAATTAAATTGGGAAAATATTTTGTCAGCAAATCATTGACCTGTATTCCCAAATCTGTAATAAGCAATTTTTTCCCGCTTCTTTCCACATAATTACGGAAAAGTATTGTCTGAATAGTCGGGGCATAAGTACTTGGTCTGCCAATACCTTCCGCTTCCAATTTGTTAATTAGGCTTGCTTCCGTATAATGTGCCGGCGGTTCAGTATAATGCTGTTCTGCCGGTAAAAGTTTATTTAATGCCAAATCTGTCCCCGGTTCAATATATGGTATAACTTCTGATTTTTCTTCGTCCGCATCCTTGCCGCTAACCTTACGGTAACCGTCAAATTTCAACTCACTGCCGCTGGCAGTAAGTCCATACTTTCCTGCCGTAATTTCCAACTGGGTCTGCTCATAAACCGCTTCCGCCATTTGACTTGCCACAGTACGTTTCCAAATAAGCTTGTATAAGTCCAACTGCTCTTTTGTCAAATAACGTCCAATTTTTTCCGGTGAATTAAATATGCTGGTAGGACGAATTGCCTCATGTGCGTCCTGTGCATTTTTCTTTGTAGCATAAAAATTGGGTTTCTCCGGCAAATACTCTTTGCCATAATTGGCTTCAACATATTGACGGATTTCCTTCACCGCCACATCAGCAATCCGCACAGAGTCAGTACGCATATAAGTAATCAGACCCACTGTATCTTCACCCAAAGCAATACCTTCAAACAATTGCTGTGCCACACTCATCGTCCGCTTGGAATTGAAATTTAACTGCTTGTTTGCTTCCTGTTGCATAGTTGAGGTGGTGAACGGTGCAACTGCATGGCGTTTACGTGGTTTGACACTTGCCTCTTTTACAACAAACTTTGCTGTCGCCAACTCCTTTTCAATCTTATGTGCCGTATCGGCATCTTTAATGTCTAATTTATTACCGTTTTCCTTTACCAATCTTGCTGCAAAAGCCGCCTTGCCTTTGGCATTAAGTTTGGCAGTAATTGTCCAATATTCTTCCGGTACAAAATCCTCAATTTCTTTTTCCCTGTCAGCAATAATTTTAACTGCCACAGATTGTACACGTCCCGCACTTAACCCCCGCATTACCTTTTGCCACAACAAAGGGCTTAACTCGTAACCCACAATACGGTCAATAATCCTGCGTGCTTCCTGCGCCCTAAATTTGGAAATGTCAATAGCCCGTGGCTGGGTAATTGCCGCCTTAATAGCATTAGGCGTAATCTCATGTACTTCAATACGGCATTCTTTTGCCGGGTCAATTTCCAACAGTTGTGCCAAATGCCAACTAATCGCTTCCCCCTCACGGTCAGGGTCTGTCGCCAAATAAACCTTATCTGCTTTCTTGGCATCTTCTTTCAGTTTTTTGATTAACTCTGATTTGCCGATAATATTGATATAATGAGGTTCAAACCCCTTTTCCACATCAACGCCAAAGGTGCTGCGGGGCAAATCCCTTAAATGCCCCATTGAGGCAGTAACCTCATAATCCTTGCCCAAAATTTTTTTGATTGTTTTTGCTTTTGTCGGTGACTCGACAATAACTAAATTAGCCATTTACCTCTCCTATAATCTAAAATATTTTTGAGTTTGGTCGGTATCAACCAAACCCATAACTTGCAAATCCAATAACTCCATACTTATTTCTGCAAAACCTGCCCCGCTTTTTTCAATCAAATCGTCCAAACCCATAGTTCCCTGTCCCAGCAAAGTATATAACTTTTGCCCCAAAGGTGAAAGTTTGTCCAATACCAGATTGTTCATCGGTTTTTTTACCGACAGGGTTTGCCCGTCCTTTTTGTCAGCAAACAAGGTTTGCTGTGCAGGTTCTGTATTTCTCTCAAATTTTAAGTAATATTCATCCCTGTCAAAAAATATCTGTCGGGCATCATCAATCAGTTGCGCCCCCTGTTTAATCATTTCATGGCAACCCGTGCTGGTGTCTTCAAATACATTGCCCGGCACACAATACACTTCCCTATGCTCATCAACAGCGCAACGGGCAGTAATTAATGCCCCGCTTTTAACGGTCGCCTCACAAACAATAACACCCCTGCTTAACCCCACAATAATCCTGTTGCGGGCAGGAAAAAAGCGTGGCTGTGCGTGAGTCCCCGGCGGATATTCGCTGACCAATGCCCCTTTTTTCAAAATGCCCTGAAACAGGGCTTTGTTTTCTGACGGGTACACCACATCAACACCGCAGCCAAGCACCGCAATCGTCACCCCGTCCGCTTCCAAAGTGGCGGCATGTGCTGTCGAATCAATCCCTGCGGCACCGCCGCTGACAACAACAACATTCCCGGCAACCATCGCCTGTGCAAAATATTTTGCCGCCTTTAAGCCATAAGGTGTCGCCCTTCTTGCCCCCACAATACCAATATGATAACCGTCCTTTGGCAAATTTCCCATTACATACAACACCAAAGGAGGAATATGTATCTCTTTTAACGATGCCGGATATTCTTCGTCATAATAAGAAATAACTTGAATACCCTTTTGCTCACAAACTTTTTTCAACAAATCAGGGTTGTTTTTACTGCGTCCATCAATAAAACTGTTAATTGCCCTGTCTTCAAAAATATTTAAACTCTGTAATTGCTCAAAAGTGGCGTTATAAACCGCTTTTGCCGAACCCAATTTGGCAACTGCCTCAAAAATATGGGCTTTGCCCAGTCCCGGAACCGTTGCCGCAATAGCCGCTAAATAAAATTTGTCCACAAAATTCAC